>NZ_JAKRNB010000001.1:0-235168 GCF_022347395.1 Corynebacterium sp. ACRPF | reverse complement strand
TAAGAGACAGGGACGGGTCGGGTGAGGAGGGGTGGCGTTGAGAGCCAGGAGGATTAAAGCTTGGAGCCGGAGCGCTGCCAGTCCTGCTCGATGACGGCATCGCCGGAGGTTTCGACTCGCAGGCCGGAGCAGCCGCCTTCGAAGTATACGCGGGAGGCCATGGCGATGAGGCCACCGTCGACGAATACCTCAACGGTGGAGCCGTCTTGGATGATGGTGAGGGTATCGGAGTCGCCTTCGGCAAGCGTGGCGGTGGCGGGCTCGGAATCGGCGAAACAGTGGTCGAAGGCTTTGTTCATGGAGCGATCGAGGCTGATGTCATCGCCGGAGTGACAGATGGTGGCGGCGGGGTCACCGGCGCCGTCGAGAAGCGTGACAGTCACGCAGGAACCGGAAGGGACCTCCATGACGCCGGTCCAGGAACGGGCGTAATCGGAGAGGTTGACGGCATCGGGCAGGCCGCGGGCGGGGGCTTGGTAGAGGACGCCGCCCTCGAGGGTGACTCGGCGGGGCAGGGACAGGGCATTGGCCCAGCCTTCGGCTTCCCAGGAGGCGTGCTTGGTGGCGTCGTCGCCGCGGCCGTTGCCGTTGAGGAGGCCGACGATGACGGCCCGCTCGTAGCGCTGCTCTGGGGTGAGAGTGCCGGTGGTCGTATTGGTATTGCGCGGACGGGAGAAGTCGTGGCCGAAGTCTACGCGGCGGAAGCCGGAGACCACGGTAAAAGTAGTGCCCTCCAGCCGGCCGACGAGGTAACCGGAGACGTCGCGGCCGCCGCGCTCTAGGGTGACGAAGAGGACGTCGTAGATATTGCCGTCGACCTCATCGCGCAGGCGGACCAAGCGCGGGGAGACGACCGGCGGGATGGGCGAGGTAGCGGGGACCTCGCCTTCCAAGAAGCCAGGGTCGCCGTCGAACTTGAGGCTGCCACGCAGGCGCCAGGCTACGCCATCGGCGGACTCGAGGATGACGGGAACTGGGGCGTCGGAGTGGCCGGTGAGCGCTAGCATGAGCCAGCCGTCGTGGCCGTCATCGCGGTCCTCGGAGGCCCAATCGGGCACCACGGAGGGGGAGCGGAAGTGATCAAAGTTGCGGGTATTGCCTACGACTTCGCCGAATCGTACGACATTCGCGTCGAGGGCTTGCGGGTCATCGGAGACCTCGCAGATTTCGTCCACGTCAGCGTAGCGGGCGAGGTGAACGGCGATTCCGGCGGCGGTCACGGAGGTGAAGTAGAGGTGGATATCTTCCGGGCCTTGGGCTACGGAACCTGCGCGCAGGGAGAGCTCGCCGCCGACGGGCGCGAGGACATCGTCGCAGTCCAACCAGTCAAAGGGAGACTCTTCGGAGTAGGTGTGTCCCCAGCGGGCAGGGGAGTCCGCGGTGGGGCGGTACTGGTAGAACAGGTGCCAGGTATCGCCGTCGCGCAGGATACCAGCGGGGGCGTCGAGGACGCCGTCTTCGGGGACAAAATGCAGTTCGGGGCGGTGAGTTGTCACGGCTATCCTTCCTTAAATCAAGCTGCGGTAGATATCGACGGTCTGGGCGGCAATAGTAGCCCAAGAGAAATCGCGAATGGCGCGCTCGCGGCCGGCGCGGCCAAATTCCGCGGCGCGCTCTTTATCGGCGGCGACGTCATTGACGGCGGCGGCGAGGTCGGCTTCGAAGGCGGCGGTAGCGGCGGCGTCGTAAGGCACCAGCACACCGGTCTCGCCATCGACCACAACCTCCGGAATGCCGCCTACGTTGGAGGCGACAACGGCCGTGCCGCAGGCCATGGCTTCCAAGTTGACGATGCCGAGCGGCTCGTAGATGGACGGGCAGACGAAAACATCAGCGCCGGAGTATATCTGCTGGACCTCGTTGCGCGGGAGCATGTCCTTGACCCAGAAAATGCCATCGCGCTGGGCGCGCAGCTCATCTACCAGCGCCTCGGTCTCCGCCGCGATTTCGGGCGTATCGGGCGCGCCGGCGCACAGCACTAGCTGGATATCCGGGTCGAATTTCTGCGCCGCCTGCAGCAGGTGCTTCACGCCTTTTTGCCGGGTAATTCGGCCAACGAAGGCGGCGATGGGGCGTTGCTTATCGACGCCCAGCTTGTCCAACACATCCCCCTCTCGCGGCTGCCACAGCTCGGTGTCGATGCCGTTGAGGACGACGTGGACTTTGGAGGCGTCGATGCGCGGGTAGGCATCCAGGATGGAGTCCTTCATGCCGGCGGAGACGGCGATGACGGCGTCGGCATATTCCATGGCGTTCTTCTCAGACCAAGAGGAAACGTCATAGCCGCCGCCGAGCTGCTCGCGCTTCCACGGGCGGTGCGGCTCCAGCGAGTGGGCGGTGACCACGTGCGGAATATCGTAGAGCTGGGCGGAAAGATGGCCGGCGAGGCCCGTGTACCACGTGTGGGAATGGGCGATGTCGATATCAGAGGCGGCATCGGCCATGCGAAGCCCGGTGGACAAGGTCTTAAGCGCGCCATTGGCACCCTCGAGTGCGGGGTCTACGCCGTGGACAAAGACGTCTTCTTCTTCGCGCGGGGAGCCCATGCAGTGCACGGAGACATCGATGATATCGCGCATAAAACGGGTGAGTTCAGCTACGTGAACTCCGGCCCCGCCGTAGATTTCCGGCGGGTATTCTTTGGAAAAGATTCCGGCTCTCATGCCCACCCAGAATACGTATCTCTGGTGCCGCGTGCAGAAATACGGGATGGGGGTAGAAATGTGCATATATCTGCTGCGAAATGTGGGATTTGCGGTTAGGTTTGGAAACGTGAGAAGCCTGCCAAATGTCCTAGCCATCGTCCTAGCCGGCGGCGAGGGAAAGCGCCTTTTTCCCCTGACCGAAGACCGCGCTAAGCCCGCCGTGCCTTTTGGCGGGTCCTACCGCCTCATTGATTTTGTCCTGTCCAATCTGGTCAACGCCGGCTACCTCAAGATTGCGGTGCTGACGCAGTACAAATCCCACTCCCTAGACCGCCACATTTCCCAGGCATGGAATTTGGCGGGGCCGACGCCGCAGTACATTGCCTCGGTGCCTGCCCAGCAGCGCCGCGGCAAGCGGTGGTACAACGGTTCGGCGGATGCCATTGTGCAGTCGCTTAACCTCATCTATGACGAGAAGCCGGACTACGTCATCGTCTTCGGCGCAGACCACGTCTACCGCATGGATCCGGCGCAGATGGTAGAAGAGCACATCGCCACGGGGCTAGATTGCTCGGTGGCCGGCATTCGCGTGCCGCGCTCGGAGGCAACGGCGTTCGGATGCATCCAGGCCGACGGCATGGGAACCATCACGGAGTTCGTGGAAAAGCCTGCGGACCCACCGGCTACGCCGGATGATCCGAATATGAGCTATGCCTCGATGGGCAACTATGTCTTTACGGCGCAGGCGCTTATTGACGCCCTCTTGGAGGACGAAAAGAACGAGGACTCCGCCCACGATATGGGCGGCGATATTATTCCGTACTTTGTGGAGCGCGGGCAGGCACACGTCTATGACTTCATGGCCAATGAGGTGCCGGGATCTACCGAGCGCGATCACGGCTACTGGCGCGACGTGGGCACCATCGATTCCTTCTATGAAGCGCACATGGACATGATTTCGGTGCACCCGATCTTCAACCTCTATAACCGGAATTGGCCGATTCACTCCACGGATGACTCCAATTTCCCACCGGCGAAGTTCGTGCAAAATGGCATCGCGCAGTCCTCGATGGTGGCGCCGGGCTGCATCGTCTCCGGCGGCACGGTGCGCAATTCCGTGCTGGCGTCTGACGTCCACGTGGCCGATGGCGCCACGGTCGAAGGATCGGTCATTCTGCCGGGCGTGCGCATCGGACGGGGTGCCGTGGTGCGCCGCGCGATCCTCGATAAGAACGTCGTCGTCAGCGATGGCGCAATTATCGGCGTGGACCGCGAGCGCGATGAGGAGCGCTTCAAGGTTTCTGACGGCGGCGTGGTTGTCGTCGGCAAAAACCAGAAGGTCTAAAGCTTCGTTACAAGGGTGAGCCCGGACCCCAGCGGCAAGCGGGTGACGTTCGCGCCCTCGAGCTCGCGCAGGTACTCGTCTGCTTCGCGGGCAGCGGCGGTGTCGCGGTCGGTCCGGGAGACGTCGGCAAGCGTGCCATCGAGCAAAGAATTAGCCAAGACCAGGGTGCCGCCCTGGTGCAGCAGTGGCCACGCGGCCTTGATAATGGCGGGGAGCTCGAGCGCGGCGACGTCGGCGTAGATGACCTGGTAGGCATCATTAGCCAGACGGCCCATGACCTCGAGCGGGCGAGACGGCAGGAAGCGGCCACGTGAAGGTGCATAGCCCGCCTCGCGGAAGGCGGTCTTAGCGCTGCGCTGGTGCTCCGCCTCAGGGTCGATGCAGGTCAAGATGCCATTATTGGGCATGCCGGCGAGCAGGTAGAGGCCTACCACATTGGCGGCCGGGGTGATCGCCACGGACTGGGGGCGTTCGGTAGAGCCGGACGAGGCGGCCGTCAGCGTGGTGAGCAGCTGGCCCGTAGATTCATCTGGAACCGGCAGACCGTACTCATCGGCGTGGTCGCGCGCGCCACGCAGGGCCGCGGAGGGCTCGCTGGTGGTCTCGATATAAGAACGCAGTGCTTCATATGCGGTAGTAGTCACGTAATAAACCATAGGGAAAAGTGGCTGCCGATGTGGCAAAAACGCGCCTAGCCAGCGAGGTTGTGGTGGGTGGGGATAATGTGACGGACTCACAGGAAATTATCAGCACTGTGGCTGGAGTTTCACTTTGAAGTATAGAAAGATGACATGCATGACAACAACGAAGCGCGATGCCGAATCCCTTCAGCCCGCCACCCCTGAGGCGGAGTTGACCGGTACCGCGGCGTTCGATGCCGGCGAAGCCGACATGCCCGCCTGGGGTGACCTCGTGGCCGAACATGCCGATGGCGTCTACCGCTTGGCGTATCGCCTCTCCGGCAACCAGCACGATGCAGAAGACCTCACCCAGGAGACCTTCATGCGCGTCTTCCGCTCCCTGGATAAGTATCAGGCCGGTACGTTTGAAGGCTGGTTGCACCGTATTACCACTAACCTCTTCTTGGACATGGTTCGCCATCGCTCCAAGATCCGCATGGAGGCACTACCGGAGGATTATGAGCGCGTGCCCGGCACGGATATGACGCCGGAGCAGGCCTATACCGTGGCCAACTTGGACCCGGCGCTGCAGTCCGCGCTCGATGGACTGGCTCCCGATTTCCGCGTGGCCGTGGTGCTGTGTGATGTGGTTGGTATGAGCTATGACGAGATTGCAGAGACTCTCGGCGTCAAAATGGGTACGGTGCGCTCCCGCATCCACCGTGGCCGCTCGCAACTGCGTGCGGCACTGGAAAAAGAGGCGCAAACCAATGCGGAAACCCGCATGCTGCTGCGCACGCGTTAAACCATCGCGCGCTAAGCTTTAAAGAAACTGCATAGTCCCCGCTGCCGGCGGGGACTTTCCGTGTCCCTGAAGGCCAAGCAACTAGTGGAGGAGGGTGTCGATGGACTCGCTGCGAGGACGCCGGACCGTGTCCACGCTGAGCGTGCGCGGCGGATTCGATGCCGCCCAGGCCAAAGCCCGCGATAAGGCGAAAGCCAAGGCGCGGCGCAGCGATACCATCGGGCACCTCGGCCCAGAGGCTGTCGTTGCCTTCGTCGACGGGGAGATGGAGCCGAAATTCATGCACCGCGTGCGCATCCACTTGGTGCACTGCGCCGAGTGCCGCGCGGATGTACATCAGCAGCGCCATGCCTCAGAGTGGGTTCGCCACTGCGCGGATTCCGCTAAGGTCAAGGCGCCGCAATCCCTGCTGGCAAAGCTCGCGGGCATTGCCACCGAAGAGGTTGCGCCCGGGCCGGATGCGGCAACGCCCGTGCACCGGCCGCAGCAGGATTTTTTGGACAAGGTGGAGATGGTGGTTCGCGCAATCAAGCACAATCAGCGCGGCTAAGAGTGAGGGACTAGTATTTAACCGTGTTTTCTTCCATTGGTTGGCCCGAGATTTTCGTCATCGTACTCTTGGGCATCATCGTCATCGGCCCGGAGCGCATGCCCGAGGTGATTAAGGATGTGCGTGCAGCCATCTACGCGGCGCGCAAGGCCATCAATAACGCCAAAGCAGAGCTCAATGGCGAGATGGGGTCGATTACCTCGGAATTCGATGATATCCGCGGCCCGCTCACCCAAGCCGCCCAGTGGACGCGCCTCGGCCCGAAGGGCGCAATCACCAAGGCGCTTTTCGACGGCGACGATTCCGCCTGGGACGATTTCAACCCCAAGAAAATGGCAGAAAACGTCAAGACCGCTACCGCTCCACAGGAGCCGGAGGAGCAGCCGCAGCCTCAACCGCAGCAGCAGCGCCCGAGCTTCGACTACTCCCAGATCTACGCTGAGCAGCCGCAGCCAGAGCCCCGGCCGCAGCAACGCACCGCAGCCCCCCAGCCGACGGAGCAGCCCGCGCCCGAGAAAAAGCCGCCACGCGGTGGGGAAGAATCCACCGGCGGCGGCATGTGGGGCGATGTGACCTAAGGCGTTAGTTCACGCCCAAGTTGAGGTTTTTGCCCACCAGGGAATCGGAGCGGATGGCCAGCTTATCGGCCACCGCTTGGATCTGCTTGGCAGCGGGGGACTCGGGGGAATCGAGAACAATCGGCGTGCCGGCATCGCCACCGCTGCGCAAAGTGGGATCCAGCGGCACGGAGGCCAGCAGCGGCACCTCATGGCCCAAGATGACACCTAGGCGATCGGCCACAATCTGTCCGCCGCCGGAGCCAAAGACATCCATGGTGGAGCCATCCGGCATCACCATGGCACCCATGTTTTCAATGACGCCGGCCACGCGCTGGCGGGTCTGCTGGGAGATGGATCCGGCGCGCTCTGCCACCTCGGCCGCCGCAGCCTGCGGGGTGGTGACAATGAGTAGCTCTGCATTGGGAATGAGCTGGGCTACGGACAAGGCGACGTCGCCAGTGCCCGGAGGCAGGTCCAAGAGCAGCACGTCGAGGTCGCCCCAGAAAACGTCAGCCAGGAACTGCTGCAGCGCGCGGTGGAGCATGGGTCCGCGCCAGACCACCGGTGCATTGCCCTCCACAAACTGCCCGATGGAAATGTGCTTAATGCCATGAGAAATCGGCGGCAGCAGCATCTCATCATCGAGCACAGTCGGCCCGTCGGTGCAGCCCAAGAGGTTAGGGACGGAGTGGCCGTAGATATCGGCGTCCACAATACCAACCTTGAGGCCCTTCTGGACCAGCGCTGCAGCCAGGTTGACGGTCATGGAGGATTTGCCCACGCCGCCCTTGCCGGAGGCCACCGCGAAAACGCGAGTGGTGGAATCCGGCTTTGCAAACGGGATTTCCGGCTCGGCCTGGCCGCCGCGGAGCTTCTTCTTGAGCTCGCGACGCTGCTCATCGCTCATGGCTTCCATCGTCACCGTGACGTTTCCAACGCCCTCGATATCCTCTACCGCGGCGCGGGTATTGGACTCGATGGTGGACTTCATGGGGCAGCCAGCGATGGTGAGGTAAATTTCCACGGCTACGTCATTACCAGTGACGGTAACGGACTTCACCATGTTGAGCTCGGTGATGGGGCGGCCGATTTCGGGGTCTTCGACGCGGGAGAGTGCCTCGCGTACGGCGGATTCAGTAATAACGCTAGACATAACTCTTGCCATCTTAGTCACGCCGCAACAGGAGGTAAACACACCCTCGGTGTAGAATCAGCTAGACGCTCACGCGCCGCTAACTAAAAGGAGAAGAGTATCGCTATGCGCAGCTTTGCCCGTCCCGCCCGCGCCATTGTCGGTGTGGTGCTGTCCGCAACGCTGCTTTCCGGCTGCTCTTCCCAGTTCGATACCAACCCCTTTGCCGAGAGTCCCCAGAGCGAGCCCATTGGCATTTTGGTGGATACCAATGAGACCGACCAGCTTGTCCTTGCGGAAATCTTCCGCCAGGAGCTGATGGGGCAGGGCCGCGAGGCGTCCATTGTGAAGGAAGACATCTTCCAAGAGACCAAGGGTGGGCGTTCCATGAACCCGGGCGGCAATTTCTATGTGGGCTGCACCGGCGCGTTCCTTAATATCCTCAATCCCGGTGAGGCGCGGGCGATTTCTAAGGATTACAAAAAGGCACAGAAAGCCTCCGAGCCCGGCGGCGAGGACTACCTGGCCCGCACCCACATTGCGCTCATGTCGAGCTTGCCCACGGATACCTCCACGGTCGAGCCTTCCGGTGCCAGCGGCTGCGAGGACGCCGAGCCCGAATTGCCAGAGAATTTTGTGGTGCTCTTTCAAGACGATCTTTTCGACCGTGAAGAGCGCCAGGCTGTGGCCTCGCTGACTAAGTTCATTACCCAAAAAGACCTCTCTGACATGGTCGAAGAGGTAGAAAACGACGACTCCAGCGCGGAGAAGGTCGTGCGCTCCTGGATGAATTCTTCCGGCGGCGACATCGCCCATGAAGAAGGCGACTCCGATTCTTCCGGCGGGTCGAATCTCACTGGTTCTTAATATTTGACCGTTGGCAGGTTTGTGTGAGTTTCCCGGGCTTGTTGGCAACTTGGAGCTCCTGATGGTTAGCAACCGGCAGACCAACACCTCCACAGGATCAAGGACACGTGTGACTCGATATGGAACCATTCTGGGCTCGTGAATACCGACGCTAGTGCTTTTCATTGCTCCCGGGTTTGAGTGACAAGCATCCGCGACACGATTGGACATATCGAGTAAGCGCGCTAATTCTTAACCCGCTCCCTTGGCGCTCATGGGAAAGCGACCGCCAAGACAATAGTGTTCCGCTGGTGAGCGCGAAGGAATCGGAGATGAGAAAAGACGTGAGAGGGCAAGAACGCCGAGGGAGTGCTCCGGCAGAAGCAAGAACAGAAGCTTTACTAATGCTGGTGTCGGCATGAATAAACCCCAGTGAGGAGGTCCTCACTGGGGTTTAAACGGGGCAGAGGCGACTAGATGTCGAAAGCCTCTTCCAGCAGGTTCTTCTGCTCAATCTGGTGCACCTTGGCGTTACCGGTGGCAGTCGAGGACTGAGCACGGCGGGAAACGCGAACCAACTCCGGCATATCCGGAATCAGGGTGCGCAGGTGCTCGTTGTAGAACGGCCATGGGCCCTGGTTGGCCGGCTCGTCCTGAACGAAGCGAACCTGGGTGGCATTCGGGTAAGCCTCGAAAGCCTCGCGCAGGCGGTTGAACGGAATCGGGTGGAGCATCTCCACGCGGACGATGGCGATGTCATCGCGACCATCGGCCTCGCGCTTCTTTTCCAGATCCCAGTACAGCTTGCCGGAGACCAGCATGATGGTCTTGACCTTGTCGGTATCGCCGACCTTCTTGCCGTTGACATCAACGAAGTTCGGGTCGTTGATAACGGACTGGAAGCGCTTGACTTCGGTGAAGTCTTCCACGGCGGAGGTAGCCGCCTTGTTGCGCAGCATGGACTTCGGGGTGAAGACGACCAGCGGGCGCTTCATCTCACCGAGTGCCTGGCGGCGCAGCAGGTGGAAGTGGTTAGCCGGGGTGGAAGGCTGAGCCACGGTCATGGAACCCTCAGCGCACAGCTGCAGGTAACGCTCGATGCGGGCGGAGGAGTGGTCCGGGCCCTGGCCCTCGTAGCCGTGTGGCAGGAGAAGTACCAGGCTGGACAGCTGGCCCCACTTGGCCTCACCGGAGGAGATGTACTCGTCGATGATGGTCTGGGCGCCGTTGGCGAAGTCACCGAACTGTGCCTCCCAGGCCACGAGGGCGTCTGGGTTGCCCACGGTGTAGCCGTACTCGAAGCCCATGCCGGCGAACTCGGTCAGCGCGGAGTTATAAACCATGAACTTGCCGCCGTTGCCCTTGGAGGTGGCGATGGCGTGCATCGGGTTGTACTCGTTGCCGTTGCGTGGGTCGAAGGTGACGGCGTGGCGCTGGGTGAAGGTACCGCGACGGGAATCCTCACCAGCCAAGCGGACAACCTTGCCCTCGCCGGCCAGGGAACCGAAGGCGATGAGCTCGCCCCAGCCCCAGTCGATGCCGCCCTCGCGGGAGGACTTCTCGCGCTCCTTGGCTACCTTGCCCACGCGCTTGTGGTACTCGAAGTCCTCTGGTGGGTTGCCATAGGCGGCACCCAGCTCGGCGAGTTCCTCGGCGGTAATCGAGGTATCCAGGCCGCGGGTGAGTTCCTGGGAGGAGGTGATACCGGTCTGCTCCTTCGGGCGAGCCTTGCCAGCTTCCTTGTGCTCAGCAAAGACGGATTCCATCTGGTCATGGAAGTCGCGAGCCGCTGCCTCGGCGTCCTCGGCGGAAAGGTCACCACGGCCGATGAGGTCGTTGGTGTAGTGCTCGCGCACTGCCTGGTGCTCGTCGATGACCGAGTAGAGCTCCGGCTGAGTCATGGACGGATCATCGGCCTCGTTGTGACCGCGCAGGCGGTAGACCATGAGGTCAATGAAGACGTCCTTGCCAAACTGGCGGCGGTACTCGGCTGCCATCTGACCAACCCAGACAACTGCCTCTGGGTCATCGCCGTTGACGTGGAAGACCGGGCAGTCGAAGCCCTTGGCCAGGTCGGTGGCGTAGTGGGTGGAGCGGCCGGAGTCCGGGGTGGTGGTGAAGCCCACCTGGTTGTTGACCACGATGTGGACGGTGCCGCCGTTGGTGTAACCGCGCAGCTGGGACAGGTTGATGGTCTCCTGGACAATGCCCAGGCCGGTGAAGGAAGCATCACCATGCAGCATGACCGGAACAACGGTGTGGCCCTCTGGGCCCTTGTCCAAGATGTCCTGCTTAGCGCGGGCGATGCCTTCCATGACCGGATCGACGGCCTCGAGGTGGGATGGGTTGGCGGCAAGGGTGACCTTGATTTCGCCATCGCCAAACATCTGCAGGTGGTGGCCCTCGGAGCCCAGGTGGTACTTCACGTCACCAGAGCCGCCGAGCTGGCCGCCCTTGTAGTTGCCGTCGAACTCGCCGAAGATATCGGCCAGTGGCTTGCCCACGATGTTGAACAGGACGTTGAGGCGGCCGCGGTGTGGCATGCCGATGACGACCTCGTCCAGATCCTGGCCGGCGGCGGTATCAATGATGGAATCCAGCAGCGGGATGAGGGTCTCGGCGCCCTCGAGGGAGAAGCGCTTCTGGCCCACGTACTTGGTCTGCAGGAAGTTCTCGAATGCTTCGGCGGCATTGACTTTCTGCAGGATGTACTTCTGCTCCGCGTTGGTCGGCTTCGGCATGCCTGCCTCCAGGCGGTCCTGCAGCCAGCTGCGCTCATCGCGGTCGAGGATGTGGGTGTATTCGGAGCCGACCTTCAAGGTGTAGGCGGCGCGCAGGCGAGAGAGCACCTCGCGCAGGGTCATCTGCTCCTTGCCGCCAAAGCCACCGACGTTGAAGGTGCGGTCCAGATCCCAAATCGTCAGGCCGTGGGTCGCGATGTCGAGGTCGCGGTGGTCCGGGTTAGGCAGGCCCGGCTGTACCCAGCCCAGCGGGTTGGTATCGGCCAGCAGGTGGCCGCGGGAGCGGTAGGACTCGATAAGCTGCATGACGCGGGTGTTCTTGTCCACGCCGGAGTTCGGCACGTCCTGTGCCCAACGGAACGGCTCATAAGGCACGCCCATGGAGGAGAAGAGGTCGTCCCAAAAGGCGCCGTCGACAAGCAGCTGGCCAATGGTGCGCAAGAACTCGCCGGACTCTGCACCCTGGATGACGCGGTGGTCATAGGTGGAGGTCAGGGTAACCAGGCGGCCAACGCCCAAGTCTGCCAAGCGGTCCGCGGAAGCACCGGCGAACTCGGCCGGGTAATCCATGGAGCCCACGCCGATGATGGAGCCGGCGCCCTTGGTCAGGCGGGCGATGGAGTGGCGGGTGCCGATGCCGCCTGGGTTGGTGAGGTTAATGGTCACACCAGAGAAGTCATCCATGGTGAGCTTGTTCTTGCGAGAACGGGTAACGATGTCCTCGTAGGCCTCAACGAACTCGGAGAAGGACTTGGTCTCGCACTCCTTGATGGCGGCGACGACCAACGCGCGGGAGCCATCCTTCTGCGGCAGGTCAATGGCCAGGCCCAGGTTAATGTGTTCCGGCTGGATGACATAAGGCTTGCCATCCTTTTCCTCGTAGCGCACGTTCATGTCTGGGTGCAGCTGTACGGCCTTAACCATGGCGTAGCCGATGATGTGGGTAAAGGAGATCTTGCCACCGCGAGTGCGCTTGAGGTGGTCATTGATCATGGAGCGGTTTTCCCACATGAGCTTGACCGGCATATCGCGCACGGTGGTAGCGGTAGGAATCTCCAGGGATTCCTCCATGTTCTTTGCAATGGCCTTGAACATGCCCTTGAGCTGGCGCTCGTCGCCGCCCTTGTAGTCTTCGATGCGATCGAGCGGGGACTCGGACTTCTTCACGGACTGCTTTGCCTTAGCGGACTTTTCCTGCGCCTTGGCCACGGACTTATCCACGTTGGTCTCGCGGGCCTCCTGCTTGCGGGCGGTAGTCGTACCCTCAGTCTTCTTTGCGGCAGGCTTAGACGGCTTCTTCGGGGCTTCCTTGGCAGGTGCCTCAGACTTGGGCGCGCCGTTTGCTTCGAAGTAGTCGCGCCACTCCTTATCTACGGAGCTAGGGTCCTTGGAGTACTGCTGGAACTGCTCGTCTATCAGCCACGCATTGGGGCCGAAGATATTCGATGTGCTCACGGCAGGTATTCGCCTCATTTCTCTGCTTTAAAATGGTCGTTTATTCGACTTTAGTGCGGCCTTTGCACGAGCGCATGCGTCACTCGCCAAAGAGTCTGCCTACATGATACGGGTCATACCCCTAAACTCACTATGTTAGGGGTATCAATTGCCCCACTTATCGGTTCCCGGCTACCCCTAGGCTTGGGTGAGGGGAGAAAGCTGCTCGCTGGCGTGCTCGATGACCTGCTTGGCCAGCTTGCGGTTGGCGGTAGTGCCGAGCACGGCGCCGATGCCCATGGGCATGAGCTTGCTGATCCACGCCCACTCCAGGCGCTTGGTGATCTGCTTGGTAAAAAGCTTGGTCAGGCGGCCGTTGATTCCAGACAGCGTCGGGCCGGAGAAACGGGACAGGCTAGCGGCCGAGCGCATGCCCGCCACGCTATTGAGATCACCCACAAAGGTATCCACCAAAGCGGAGCCCTTCGAACCGGTCAGCACCAAAAGTACAAGGGCGCGGCGGCGCTCGGGGGACTTGATGTCATCGCCATGCAGGTAGGCCGAAGCCAAGATGTACCACGCGGTCGCCTCCAAAAAGACCACGGATTCGCCGGCGATGGTAGCTGCGCCGGTTACCAAGCCAACACCTGGGATGGCAGCGGAAGCGCCCGCGGCCGCACCCGTGCCGGAGGTGATATTAAGGAAGTGCTTGTCAATGAGCTCCTGTAGCTGCTGCGGGCTCGCGTCCTTATTGCGCTTCTTTAAGTTCTCGACGTACTTGATGATGACACCGGACTGTACGGCCACTGCGCGGTCCAGGGAATTGAGGAGCGCGGAGGTAAAGCGGTTGGTATCTTCCGGATCGATGTCATAGGTATCAAGGGTGTCGACCTCGGCGGAGTTGTCCTTCTTGTCTTTAGTAAAGAAACCCATGTGTCCTTTTCTTTCGCTAAAACTTATCTGCGCCCAGCATAGTAAAGGCTCTATTAATACGCCGTCGCGCCGCAAAGAGATCGCCGAGGGCGTGCAGGGCACCTAAGCTAGAGGGCATGGTTACGCCGCACGAGAACAACCGCGACTCCGAGGGTTTCCCTCTGGAGGAGTCTTCTGCGGCGGCGCGCCTCAAAGCAGAGCAGGCCCACGAACGCGCCCGCCGCGCGCACGAAGAGGCCCAAAACGCCCTGGCAGATGAGCTCACCGTGCGCACTACCTCCGGGTGGGTGCGCGGCGTTATAGAGGAGGACCTGCGCACCGATCGCCCCATTAGCGCCGGGCCGGTGCTCACTTGGCGCGGCATCCCCTTCGGCGATACCACCGCCGGGGACAATCGCTTCCGCGCCCCGCAGCCCGCACCGGCCTGGGAGGGCGTGCGCGATTGCAGCCAGTTCGGCCCACCGGCCCCGCAGACCACGTATTCCTGGACCGACCGCATTATCGGCTCCGAGGACTGTCTGCACCTCGACATCGTGCGCCCGCGCACTGAAGAGAAGCTTCCCGTGGTGGTCTACCTACACGGCGGCAGCTTCATTATGGGCTCGTCCCACATGCTTATGCTCCGCGGCTTTGAGTTAGCCACCCGCATGGACGTGGTCTACGTATCCATTAACTTCCGCCTCAACTCCCTGGGCTATTTGGATCTGCGCAGCCTGGGCGGGGACTGCAGCGCTAACCCGGCGGTGGCCGATCAGATCCTGGCGCTGCAATGGGTGCGCGACAATATCGCGGCCTTTGGCGGCGATCCTGATTCCGTCACCCTCATGGGCGAATCGGCCGGCGGCGCGGCGGTCCTCACCCTTATGACGAGCCCGGCCGCGGAGGGCCTCTTCCACCGCGCCATCGCCCAGTCCCCACCGATTGCGATGATCCATTCCCGCGCCCAGTCCACCTTGTGGGCGCGCGAGCTGGTTCACCGCCTGGCCTTGCCCCGGCGCACCTCGGTGGAGGACCTGCGCCAGGAAAACTTTGCCGATCTGGTGCGCTCGGGCCAATCCATGATGTGGCGGGCCGGCGAGCTCATTCACCTTAATTCCTGCTACGCGCCCACGGTGGATGATGAGCTCATTCCGGAACACCCCATCGCCGCCTTTGAAAACGGGAACCAGCACCAGATTCCGCTGCTCATCGGCACAAACTCGGACGAGGCTAGCTTTGGTAAATTCCTCTTCCAGCGGCAAAGCTCCCGTGAGCGCGCCGCCTTGCGCCTTCTGGCTTCCTTCGATCCCCAGCACGCCCCCGAGGTCGTCGCCGCCTATGACGGCGCGGTGGCCCGGGAGGACTTTGCGCACCTGCTTGCCGACGCCCTCTTTTGGGCACCCTCCACCCGCATCGCCACCGCCCATGCAAAAGTGGCGCCAACGTGGATGTATCGCTTCGACTTCGCCTCTGCCGTGCTCAAGTGGCTCGGCCTCGGCGCGATGCATTCGATGGAGCTCGGCAATGTCTTCGGTGACCCTTATTCCTCGCGCGCGTCTTTCCTGACCAATTGGGGCTCGCGCGCGGAGATGGAGGAACTTACCGCCACCATGCAGCAACACTGGTCCGCCTTTATCCACGGCGGCCGCCCGGAGATGAGCTGGCCACGCTACGGGTCCAACCACCGCGCCACCATGATCTTCGATGCCGAGGCCTATATTGAGCACGCCCCGCACGAGCTCAAGCGACAAGCCTGGGAGGGATACCACATGTTGGAGTGGGGAAGTGGGCGCCCGGAGCTGGTGAGATCTTTGGGCTTCCAACCATCCGGGTGGGAATAACGGTAGACTCCACAGTGACCGCGGGCGGCGGCTTGCCTACCGTGGGAACCTCTGCTTCCGAAGGATGGATTTTAAACCACCATGAGCTTTTTCGAAGATATTGCTTCTGCATTGGATGCCGAGGGCATCGAGTCCCGCGTCAACGATGACGTCATGTTCGTTCCAATCACCTCTGATCTGGAAATCCAATTTATTGAAATCGATCCGCTTCTCCCCGCCGCGAACGTCTACATTGCCGCGGCGGATGTTGATGAAGACGATGAGGAATTTGAGGCAGTCCTCGTCTCCGTCGCCTTCTCTGTAGATGATGCCGTGGAGGCGGTGTCCCGCCACATCGCTACCGACCAGGTGGTCACCGTTCTGCGGGACCTGCTGGAGGGCACCGATGAGCGCATCGCGGAACTAGAATTTGCCCAAGATGAGCTCAACCCGCACCTCGTCGTGGCTGAAGTGGCCAATGACTCGGAGCTGCGCGTGCTCGTGGAAACCATCGACGGCGTCCCGTCCGCCATCGTGCGCTTCCTTGCCTTCGATTTCGATGAAGACGATCTCGATGACATGGAGGATGAGGCAGTCGCCCTCGCCTGGGAAGTGGACGAAGAGGATGAGGACCTCGACGAGGCTGACCGCCTCGCCCTCTTTGATAACGCCGAGTTTGATGACGTTCCCATCGTGGAGGTTCCCGCTGAGGCCCTTGAGCTTGGCACCTACACCGACTTCGATCGGCTCTTTGATGTCCTAGGCCTCGTCTCCGAGCAGGCCCTGGACTGGGAAGCACAGCTCGTCTCTTTTGATGACGAGGACTACGAAGAGCCCGATGTCTACGACATCTTCGGCGAAGACGACGAGGACGAAGACGAGGACTACTTCGACGGCGACGATGCCGACCTGGATGACGAATCCGACGCCCCCGCAGCCGACGAAAAATAATCTCCGCCTCCCCATAGCCCAGCCCCGCCGCCACCAGCGGCCAGGCTGGGCCTTTCCCGTTTTAGGGGCCCTTTTGTGTTGCTACTTTCGCGCGCCGCCAATTAGGCTTTAAGACAATCCCAGCGTGCAGCTGGAAATCCGCCCTAAACCTAGCCTTGTGAGGAGGAGAAGACCATGGCGATGACCCGCGATACCACGTGGCGCTACGTCCTTGTTGTAGTAGCCGTGGCACTCTCACTTGCCGCGTGGTTTTGCACCGTCTTTGGTGTGTACTCCACGGTGAATGTGACTTTCGAGTCCTACCTGACCGCCAGCGTCTGGGTCCTCCTCCTGGTGGCCGCGGTGCTGCTATATACCTCGCAGCATGGGTTGGTGCCTAACTGCATCCTCCTGTATCCCATCTTCGGCGCCTCCATTAACCTGCTATTGGGCTCGTTGACGGTGCGCACGCAGGTGCCGATGTTCTTCGACACAGTCGGCACCGCCATCGTCGCCATCATCGCCGGTCCCGTGCTCGGCATGGCCACGGGGCTTACCACCACCGTATTGGGCGGAGTGTACTTTGCCTATGATCTCGCCTTTGCGCCCGTAGGTATTTTTATCGGTGCCGCAGTAGGCCTGCTGGCCCGCCGCGGGGTATTCAACAAGCTGTCGTGGATTATTTTCTCCGGCCTCGGAATGGGCATCGGCTCCGGCGTGATGAGCGTGTACGTGCTCATCTTTTCCTTCAGCGGTCGCCCGCGCAAGGGGCCAGAAAACCTCACCAAGTTCTACGAGATGATCTTCCAAGACGAGCGCCTGGCCATCATCTTGCAGGGCCTTACCTCGGACATTTTGGATAAGGTCTTTACCGTCCTCATCGCCTGCTTGGTCCTGCGCTTTATGCCAAAGGCAATCGCCCGCCACTATACGGTGACCTTCAACCACGAGGTGATGAGGAAGGTGCTCCACGCGCCTGACCCGCATGCAGAGTCAGACGCCTCTGCGCAGTCAACACAACAGCGCGCGACGGCCTAGGCGGCTTGGCTGAAGCCGGCGAAGAGTGACTCGGGGGAGTGGACCGGCTGATAGGAGCTATCAACGAGCCACACATAAGTGGCATTCGGGCCACGGGAGACCTCGTGGACTGCACCCACCATCTCTGCCGGCACGAGCGTGCGCACCCAGCCTTCTGCCACGGCCGGATCTACCGGCTGGCCAAAGTTCTCGGTAATGCGGATGGTGATCAGATAGGCCGGAATACGGTCTTGCCCAAAGCCGCGCACGCGGGCCTTCACACGCGCGCCCACGCGGTGGCGGGTAATGCTCATGCAATACTCTCCGCCCGGTCCACCGGCGGGCGTCGGCAGTTGCTTTATCGGTGGGCGCCAGGTGGGTGTAGGGCGCGCCAAGGAGCGCGGGTGGTGCATGATGGCGGCGATGGAATTGATGGTGTCGTATTCGTGGTAGAGCAAGTCCGCCGCAATCTCGGAAGCGGACTGGGGCAGGTTCATTGCGGTGGGCTGGGGAAACTTCTTTTGTACGTTGTGCATGGCCATCACACTAGAACCCAGCGCGGACACAGCCCCACCAAAAACAAACACATGTTCGAACATAGGCTGCAAATAGCTTTCCCTGACGCCAAGGATTAGAGTTGCAGCCGATATGATGAATACACGCAGTGGGGAAGCAGAACACGAGGCAGCGCCCAAGATTCCGCGCGAAATCTGGGTCATGGTTACGGCCGCCTTTATTATCGCTTTGGGCTACGGCCTCATCGCCCCGCTGCTTCCGCAGTTCGTGGTGAGCTTCGATGTTTCCATGGCTGCCGCGGGCCTTGTAGTCTCCATCTTCGCCGCCTCGCGCCTGATCTTCGCGCCCATGTCCGGATCGCTTGTGGATCGCGTTGGCTCGCGCCGCGTCTATCTCATCGGACTCATGACCGTCGCTGTGACCACGGGTCTAGTCTCCATTGCGCAAAGCTACTGGCACATCGTGGCCCTGCGCGCCCTGGCCGGCATTGGCTCGACCATGTTCACCGTCTCCGCCATGGGTCTTATCGTGCGCATGTCCCCACCGACGATTCGCGGCAAGTGCTCTGCCACCTACGCCACGGCCTTCCTGCTCGGAAATGTCGCCGGCCCCGTTCTTGGTGCCAGCCTGTCCTTCCTGGGTTTCCGCTGGCCATTTTTCATCTACGGCGTGGGCGTGGCGCTGGCCGCGTTCGTCGTCTGGTGGCAAATGCCTCGCGTGAACCACAAACAAGCCAGCAAGGATAAGCTGCCACCCATGCGCCTGCAGGAGGCCTGGGGCGATACCGCCTACCGCGCGGTGCTGACCTCCAACTTTGCCCATAGCTGGATCAACATGGGCGTGCGCGTATCCGTCCTGCCGCTTTTTGCCGCCTCCATCTTCCACAATGGCGCGGCCGCCTCCGGCCTGGCGCTCGCAGTCTTCGCGGCCGGCAACGCCATCGTGCTGCAGTTCTCCGGCAAGTGGTCCGACATCCATGGCCGCAAGCCGCTTATCCTCATCGGCCTCTTTGGTTCGGCCATCTTCATGGTGCTCATGGGCATGGCTACCAGCGTGTGGTTCCTCCTGCTCATTTCCGCCTTCGCCGGCGCCTCCTCCGGACTTATCAACCCCTCCCAGCAGGCCGCGGTGGGTGACATCGTGGGCAATGACCGCTCCGGCGGCAAGGTGCTATCCACCTTCCAGATGGCAGGAGACTTCGGCCAAATCTTGGGCCCCATGCTCATTGGCCTGCTTGCCGACGCCTCCGGCTTCCCCCTCGCCTTCACCGTCTGCGGTGCCATCGCCTTCATCGGCATCATTGCCTGGGCATTCGGTCGCGACCCGCACGCCGGGGTGGGGAACAAGCCGAAGCGAGTGCCGCAGGGGAAGTAGGTACTAATTCTCGGCTAGAGAATTTCACCCAATTGGGAAACACATAGATAAACGAAGGCAACGGAGATTACCGCCATCAAGGTGTTGACGATCCAACCGTTTCTCCATTGCTTTGGGGTGTGTTTGGTATTCAGCAGGACCAAAAGCGTAAGGCCTAAGAACGGCATAAACAAAGCGCCCAGGACGCCGTAGGCGATGATGAGTCCGGTTGGTCTTCCAAGGAGCAAAAGCAGCATTGGTGGGAAGGTCAGCCAGATGAGGTAAGCGCGGTAGTACTTTCCACCAGTGCTGGTTCGGGGATCGCCTTGCGGAATCTTTTTGAGGTGACCGATGTAGTCAGCAAACATCAGGGATACACCGTTCCAAACGCCAAGGCAGGAAGAGAATGCGGCGGAGAAGAACCCGACGATGAACAACTTAGACATGAACGTTCCGTAGCGGTCCTCGAGAACGTCCGCCATATCAACGAGCCCCTGATCATTATCGGAGACCGCGACGTTGGCGCTGTAAAGGAGTTCAGCGCCCAGCGCGAGTGTAGCCAGAACAAAAATACCGGTAACTGCGTAAGCCACCGCATTGTCCATGCGCATAACCTGCATCCATTTCGGTGTGTACCATTCCTTTTCTCTTAGCCAGTAGCCATAAGCGGCAAGCGTGATTGTGCCGCCCACTCCGCCGGCGATGGACAACACGTAGACGAAGGAGCCATCCGGAATCTGCGGTACCAAACCGCCGATGACCTCGGGAAGGTTCGGGGCCGTAATGGCTGCGATGCCCACCACGGTGACAAACATGATTCCGACCAAGATGGCTGATAGCTTCTCGAAAAGCTGATACCGCCCAAGCCAAGTTAGAGTAAAGCAGGATATTCCGGCAATAATTGCCCACATTTCTAGGCTGGTACCTGGGAAAAGAGCGCTAAGAGCGAGACCAGCGCCGGACATCGATGCGGCACCGTAGACAAGACCCCAAATAACGATATAAGGGGCAAAATACCAGGAAGTCCACCGTCCCAACTCGCGCCAGCCATGGAACATAGTGTTTCCGGTAGCAAGGCTATACCGACCGACGCCTTCGACCAGCACAATTTTCATAATTGTTCCGATAATGACCGCCCACAGGAGTGCGTAGCCATAGCGTTGACCGGCAATCATGGTGGCAACTAGGTCGGCTGCGCCGACGCCTGTTGCTGCCGCAACTAGCCCCGGACCGACCAGGGTCCATTTCACTCTTGTCTGGTCGGTTGATTCTGTGTCGTGCTTGCCCCCTGCAGGCCGGGCGGAATTCGATTCGCTGGTCTGGCTCATAGCACCCTCTCGATTGATTGTGTTTCTAATCACTATAGGGAGAGTGCTGTCTAGTATCAGGAAAACGAGGAATTCAATTCCTCGAGCGGAGATTTAAGCCACCGTTCTTCCCGCAGCATAGAGAGCCTTGGGCATTGACCTCTGGAGCTTCCACTCAAATTGAATTGGCTTTTCTCCATGGTGGGAAACATAATCCACTGCACCGAGGTAGGTATATGCGCTCGCTGTCCCTACTTCGTTTTTCTTGGTAAAGCGCGAGGCAATGAGAATTTTTCCATCTCGCTCCTGATGGCCGATATATCGCCTAGCCGCCTTTGATTTCAAAGTGGTTGTCGATTGAGATTCCCAGTGCAACAGATCGGGTGATATTGGATAGTCTCGGTAATTCGTGGAGGCACTGACTTGCTCGTCCTTTTGAAACGTCACCAAGAAAAGATCAGTGTTGATATCGGGAAAATATTTCACACCTTCGCGTGGCAGGTTTACAAGCTGCTGAAGGCTTCCTGACTCTAAAGCACCAATAAGCTCGGCCAACGAATAATCCGCATGCGTTTCCAAAACTGAACTATCGCTATGCTGTGGAACGATGCGCGAGGAGTCGCTGCTCAGTTGCATAACCTGCTCCAACTCCCAAGCAACTTGTGGATGCTGGCGCAAAATCGTCAGGGCGGCGTCATAGGAACCAGGGTGTGGAGAATTTGAGTTCGCCCAGAATCCGAGTACGAGCATTCGGGTGAAGGCCTGGTCTGATGGCCCCATGTCGGAGTAGCGAAGATTTGAGGAGGAAAGGATACGCAGATAGGCATCGATTCGGTGTGGATCGTTGACGTGAAGGAAGACCCGAATTCGGTTAAGCAAAAACGATTCGGTCTCATCCGTGTTTTGCTGTAGTAGCCCTTCTTCTCGAAGTAGCCGGGTCCATGAATATTTGGATGGCCGGTAGATATCCTCTAATTGCAGGTTCGAATCCTCAAGGAACTCTTTGAGATTCGTGGTTCGAATCTCAGAGAGCAATGCACGCACTTTGCGTAAGGAATTCCGTGAGACCTTCTTGACGTTTCGAAGAACCTGCTCGGTCGTCGTTTGGTCGAACTGGATATGCGAACCCGGTGGGGTGGTGGGGAAGCCCTGCTCAATTTCTTCAGCTAAGCGCTTGCCCCGCTTCCGGGTTAAGGCATGGAACTTTCTCTCAAAATCAAAATCGACGTGCTGCTGTCCAATGAAATCGAGAATGACACAGGAGTCCTTGCCCGGCGAAAGACGAAGACCACGACCCAGTTGTTGTAGAAAGACCACAGGGCTTTGTGTCGGGCGGAGCAAAAGAAGGGTGTTTACAGCAGGAATATCAACACCCTCATTAAATATATCTACAGAGAACAGGACTTTGACGTCGCCAGTCTCCAGATCTTTAATGGCCTGAGCGCGCTCGGTGGCTGTGAGATTGCTTGTTACCGCTCGTGCTGGGATTCCGAATTGCTGGAACTGCTGCGCCATATATTCTGCGTGAGCAATCGTGACGCAAAACCCGATAGCCTTCATATCTGAGAGGTCGAAGATGCGCCGGTTTAGCTCGTTAACAATGAAGCGGGTGCGCTTTTCTCCCGCTTTGATGTAAAACTCGGAGAGCTCTTCGGTGTTGTAGTCCTTTTTTCCTCGGCTCCAAGTCAATGAGGAAAGGTCCGTTCCATCGGCAATCCCGTAGTAATGCATAGGGACTAAGAGCTGTAGACGCAAGGCATCCCACAAACGCAGTTCATGTGCTACGCGATAGTCAAAGTATTTCTGGACGTTTTCGCCATCACCACGTTCTGGTGTTGCCGTTAAACCCAGGAGCTCTTGTGGCTGGAGGTGGTCCAAAAGTGCTTTATAAGTGGGGGCTTGTGCGTGATGAAACTCGTCGATTACTACGGCATCAAAATGCTTGCTATTTAGGTTTTGTAAACGGGAAGCGCTGAGAGATTGCACGCTGGCGAACACATAGTCCCAGCGGCGAGGCTGAGCGCCGTCGACTAGCAGCTCGCCAAAGTCCGCGTCTTTAAGCACTTCCTGGAATGTCCGGCGGGCTTGTTGAAGAATTTCTTTCCGGTGTGCAACGAAAAGCAGCCGAGGGCGTCGCTTCCATTGTTCGCATAGGTTCCGGTAATCCAATGCGGCAACTACTGTCTTTCCTGTTCCTGTAGCAGCAACCAGGAGGTTCCTATGCCGATCTTTTACCTCACGCTCTGAGCGTAGCGCTTCGAGCATTTCTTCTTGGTAGGGGTAAGGAGTTACCTCAAGGCCAGATAACTCCAGTTGGCGAAGTGCTCCGGAGTTTTCGCCACCCTTGGCAACGCGAAGAGACCGCTCGAGTCTCTCCATGTCGCGATTTGGGTCGAAGGTCTTGAAATGACTGTCGTGCCAGTAGCTATCGAAAGTCTTGATGAACTTATCGATTACTTCAGGAGTCGCGGTATTGGACCCGCGGACATTCCACTCCCAACCATCGACGAGAGCAGATCGGGAAAGGTTGGAACTGCCGATAAAGGCAGTATCGAATCCGGACTTTCGGCGGAATAGCCAAGCTTTGGCATGAAGGCGAGTGGATTTGTGCTCATAGCAAATCTTTACTTCGGCCTGATACTTTTCAACCAATCGCTCGAGCGCAGCTGCGTCGGACGCACCGCAGTAGGTAGAAGTGAGTAGCCGGAAAGGGATCTCGTTATCGCGAAGGTACTCGAGTTGTCTATCAAGAACGCTGATGCCGGAGTTCTTGATGAACGCACAGAGCAAATCAACCGAATCAGCAGTTTTAATTTCTCTCTCGATTTCGCTGGTTAAACTAGATTCTCCCTGGGCATTGGTGAATAGTGCACTCTTGGTGAGTGAAACATCCGGAAGCAGAGGAGGCTCTGCCAACCCGGAGTTGTATACGGCGTAGAGGAGTTCTTCGGAATCAATCTCTTCATCTTCACCCAGTAGAAGCGCGATGTTGTTGATTAGGGCAACCCGGTCTTCGGGTGACTTTAAACCGTATAGCCGTCGCTCTAGAAGTGAACCAATGTGTTGTGAAACCGCCGAGGTATAGCGGCCATGAGCTTCTTCATCGGAGCTTCTTCCAATACCGAATCCTGCAGCAGGATGTTGGCTTAACGTTTCGTTCATGCGTTCACGGATTCGGGCCGTAATAGGGGTCTCGTAAACGCCGAAAGGTAGGGAAGAGTCAGGGTTAGCACTCATAATGACCAAATTCTAAAGGCTTCGGAATGCAAATTGGCTGATTCAAGGATTGGCGAAGTAATTTTTCTCCAGGCGGTGTTGCCCTTCAGTGATTTTGAGGCATGGCATTCACTAGAGTTCTTTGATCTCAATTAAGAAGATCAATCCCTGCAGCCTAGACCTATATCCCTGTCGATTGGAGATCGGATTGAGAAGTCCAAAATGGCTACGTGATGAGATTCTTTTGGTCGCCGAAATTGGAATCCGTTTAGGATGGCCGGCTACAGGACCTAAGGAGGAAATATCTCGGGTTTCCAACCTTCTGGCCAGGGGAGTCATGTATGGAGACGAGTTCCAGCCCGGTCCTAAATTTAGGAATGTCAACGGCGTGAGCCGAAAATACTTTGATCTCTACTCGGCTCGCCCCTCCTATGAAGGACAAACGACCAACGGAGGAAAGGCAACGCAGGAAATCGCAGCATTGGCGGAATCCGATCCGCAATTGGTAGTGCGTTTGGCGGAGGATATCCGCCGCATGCTGGCAGAAGGCAAATACGAAAGGAAGAATCTTTCTTTCCTTAGCTGTGACTAGAAGCAATAGCTTCTACTGCCGGGATATCTGCGGGAGCCCACGTCAGGTGCGCGGCCTCTGTGGAGGTAACCCATTTTGTATCGTCGTGATCGGTCAGGCGTAGGTCGCCGTCGACAAGCGTGCAATAGAAAGTGGTTAGCTCAATGGTCGCAAATTCGTACTCATAGGTTGTTGTCGTCACTTTCTGGCCGACCTCGGCGATGAGGTTAAGCTCCTCGCGAATTTCACGAGCTAGGGCTTGCTCAGGGGTTTCACCAGGCTCGATCTTTCCACCCGGAAATTCCCAGTGGCCTTCCAGTGGCTTGCCTGGTTTCTTGCGGCAGGCGAGGAACCGCTCGCCGTCGTGGAAGACGGCGCCAACGACGCGAATGGGGTTAGACATGACTCCATTGTGCCTTGGATCTCGGAAACATCTAGACAGTGAACTGTTACTTAGATAACATATCCCCAATGTTCGCGTAAGGCTGTCACGCGGGCTTGATTTTTGTATGCAAGCTTGAGGAGACGGTTTTACTGTGACTTCTACCGAATCTGTCTACACCTCGCACCAGAGCCATGACGGGGAAATCCCGCAGCCTGGGGGACGGTGGAAACTCTTTTTATATAGCGCCATCGGCGCGTTCGTATTCTTCCTGCCGGTGACGTACCAGGATAAGCGCTCCATTCCTTTGGACCACATGGTCACCATGGTGCGCGAAGGGATTCCAGCGGCGGTGCCGTGGATTATCTTTGCCCTTGCCGTCTATGGCACGGTGCGCAGCTTTACCACCGGGGCGTTTAAGGAAAGCGCGCTGCAGGCGGTCTTTGCGGTGCTCAACATTGTGGGCGCGGTGGTCTCCTTCCTCATGGTCATCGATGCGCTGCCGTGGGTGCTGGGCGATGAAGACCTAGTGCCGTTCCTGTGGAACTCCATCGCGATTCCGGTAGGCCTCATCGTGCCTATCGGTGGTGCGTTCCTGGCGTTTCTCATTGGCTTTGGCCTGCTGGAATTTGTTGGCGTGCTCATGCAGCCCATCATGCGGCCGCTGTGGAAGACGCCGGGGCGCTCCGCCATTGACGCGGTGGCCTCGTTCGTGGGCTCGTACTCGCTGGGCATTTTGGTGACGGACCGCGTCTACCAAAAGGGTGGCTATACCGGGCGCGAGGCGGCCATTATTGCCACCGGCTTTTCGACGGTCTCTGCGGCCTTCATGGTCATTGTGGCCAAGCAGCTTGACCTGATGAAAATCTGGGGCACCTACTTTATTGTCACGCTCATCGTGACCTTTGTGGTGACGGCCATTACCGTGCGCATTCCGCCGCTGCGCACCATTCCGGATGAGTACTGTGCAGAAGCACACCCAGACCCGGAAAAGCCGGTGGAGGGCTCGCGCATCAAGAACGCGTGGCGCGAAGCAATGCTGGCACTGCAGCGCGCGCCGTCCTTGTGGGAGTCCATCTGGGAGAACCTGCGCGATGGCGTGCGCATGGCGGCGGCCATCGTGCCTTCCATCATGTCGGTGGGCCTTATCGGCCTACTGCTCGCGCGCTTTACACCCATCTTCGAGTGGATTGGCTACCTGTTTTACCCATTCGCGTGGGTAGTGCAGCTGCCGGAACCGGTCCAAGCCGGCAAGGGCGCGGCCATGGGTATTGCGGAGATGTTCCTGCCCGCCACCGCAGTGGCAGACAGCGACAGCATGGTGCTCAAGTTCGTCATCGGCGTGGTGGCAGTCTCCGCCATCATCTTCTTCTCCGCGCTAGTGCCGTGCATCTTGGCTACCAAGATTCCGGTGAAGCTCACCCACCTGGTCATCATCTGGTTTGAGCGCGTGGCGCTGACCATCCTCATCGCCACGCCGATTGCCCACCTGCTGTTTTGAGGTAGGAGCTAGGCCCCGAGGTGGGCCGTGACGATGTCATCGATTAACCGCGCCGCTGCTTTGGCGGTGCGGTTATCTATGTCAAAGGTGGGGTTGAGCTCGACGACGTCCACCAGGGCCAGCTTGCCCGTTCGCGCAATAGCCACGGCCATGGCGCGGATGCGCTCGTAGCTGACGCCTAGCGACGCCGGGGCGGATACGCCCGGCGCGGTGGATGCTGGCAGGACGTCGAGGTCGATGGATAGGTGGACCTTGTCCTTGCCCTCGGTGGCTCGGGCGGCAAGCTCGCCGCATTCGGCCGGGGAGAGGTTGACCAGCTCTTCGTCTAGGGTGATGGCCACACCGAGGGACTCGGCTTCGTCGAAAAGCACCGCGGTGTTATTGGGGCGGGAGATGCCCAGCACGGTGTAGTCGAAGTCATCGGTGAGCTCCGAAATCTGCTTGAACGGGGTGCCGGAGGTGGCGTGGTCCGCGCGGCGCAGATCGAAGTGGGCGTCCAGGTTGATGATTTTGGTGGCGCCTACCGCGCGGTAGAGGCCGCGGTGGGAGCCGAAGGCGGTCTCGTGACCGCCGCCCAGAATGATGGGGAGGGTGCCGGCTTCGACGAGCTCTTGCACCTTATCGGAGAGCGCATCGTGGGCGCCGTCGAGGTCGTCGGCTTGGGTGGTGATCGTGCCGGCGTCGGCAAGCGCATGCGCATGGTGCACCGACAAGGAACCCAGTGCGGAACGCAGCGCGGCCGGGCCTGCGGCTGCACCCTGGCGGCCGCCATTGCGCAGCACGCCCTCATCGGAGGCAAAGCCCAGGAGGGTTATCGGGGCGGGGGAGTCGGTGGACTGATTGATAACGCTATGCCAACGGGCATGCTCTGGGCCAGGGCCATCAGAGCGGCCGGACCATTCGGGGGCGGGGGTGAAAAGTTCAGCTTTTTCGGTGTTCATGGTTACCGAGGGTAGGCAAGAACGCGGGATATGGCAGGAAAATTCTGCCTACAATCACTAAGTGTGAGTACAAATCGAGTTCCAGCGGCCCGTCACGCGTTAGAGATTCTTAAGTTGTTATCGACGATTGACGTACCAATTTCTGCTGCCAGGATACAAGGTGAACTGGGACTGCCACGGTCATCTACCTATCACTTGCTAGCGGAGATGGTCGATGCCGGTTTTGTGGCGCACTTGCCGGAACATAAGACTTATGGCCTGGGCCTTGCGGCCTATTCCATGGCTTCGGCCTATGTAACTCAACAGCCTTTGGTGCGAATGGCTACTCGGGACTTGGAAAGGTGCGCGGATCTGGTGGGTGGATCGGGGCACTTGTCTCGTATGGCTGGATCGGAAATCTTGTACCTGCAGGAGGTCCGTGCTGCAGGGGCAATCTCTTTGGTGACCGAGGTTGGAGTGCGATTGCAAGCGCATAAGACGGCGTCCGGGCGCGTAATGCTGGCGCATCTTCCTGACGCAGAGGTGCGAGCCGCTTTTGATACCGCGGGTGGCAGTGGCTTTTCTGCTTTGAAGGAGCGCTTGCGGTTGGTGGCCGCGCGGGGTTGGGACCAAGAGGTGGAGGAAATTACTCGCGGCCAGGCTTCTGTAGCGGTCCCTATTCTGGACCATCTGGACCGCCCTGCGGCGGCGGTGGCGGTGACGTATCCGGTAAGGACGCCAGATGCAAAGGTGGATGGCGCCATTCGGGCATTGCAGGAGGTGTCAGACAAGGTCGCGGGGAAAATGTACCGCAATCGAAGAAAGTGATGTAGCATACATCTATCGCGTTGGGTTGTCGCGCGACACATTTTTGATTATCAATCCCTACTCCAAGGAGTTTTGCCATGCCTAACGCCTACCCATCCACCGTGACCGTCAACATCGGTGCGCTGAGCATCGAGGACGTCGTTGCCGTTGCCCGCTATGGAGCGAAGGTGGAGATTGCGCCCGAGGCTCTCGAAGAGGTAGCCGCAACCCGCGAGCGCGTGGAAGAACTGGCACAGGATCCGACCCCGGTCTATGGCATTTCCACCGGCTTTGGTGCACTTGCCCGCCGCCACATTCCGGAGGAGATGCGCGCCCAGCTGCAGCTTTCCCTGGTGCGCTCGCATGCTGCGGGAACTGGCCCGGAGGTGGAAGAAGAGGTCATCCGCGCGCTTATGCTCCTGCGCCTGTCCACCTTGTGTACCGGTCGGACCGGCGTGCGCCCCGTGGTGGTAGAAACCTATGCCAAGGCGCTGAACGCTGGCATCGTTCCGGTGGTGCGCGAGTATGGCTCGCTGGGCTGCTCTGGCGACTTGGCGCCGCTGGCACATTGCGCGCTGGCCCTGCTGGGTGAGGGCGAGGTGCGCGTCAACGGCGAGCTTAAGGACGCGGGCGACGCCTTGGCCGCGGCCGGAATCGAGCCGCTGCAGCTGCGGGAAAAGGAGGGGCTCGCGCTTATTAACGGCACCGACGGCATGCTCGGCCAGCTCTGCCTGGCCATTACTGACCTGCGCGCGGCCGCAAAGACCGCCGATATTGCCACCGCCATGACCGTGGAAGGGTTGCTCGGCACTCTCGTGGTCTTCGCCGATGACCTGCAGCAGCTGCGCCCGCACCCGGGCCAGGCCGATGCCGCGGCGAATATCCTCCAGGTGGCCGAAGGCTCGGAGATCCTGGAGGCCGCGCTCGAGGAGTTCAAGAAGAACCAGGTGCAGGATGCCTACTCCGTGCGCTGCGCCCCGCAGGTTGCCGGCGGGTTCCGCGATACCCTGGCCCACACCGCCCAGGTGGCCGAGCGCGAGCTCGTCGCCGCCGTGGACAACCCGGTGGTGGCCAAGGACGGCCGCGTGGTCTCCAATGGCAATTTCCACGGTGCGCCGGTGGCCTATGCGCTCGATTTCCTCGCCATCGTCACCGCGGACTTGGCGTCCATTTCCGAGCGCCGCACCGACCGCTTCTTGGACCCGGCGCGCAACCGCGGGTTGAATGCTTTCCTTGCTGATGGCCCCGGTGTCGACTCCGGTCACATGATCGCGCAGTACGCGCAGGCTGGCATCGTCAGTGAGATGAAGCGCCTGGCCAACCCCTCCTCGGCCGATTCCATTCCGTCTTCGGCCATGCAGGAAGACCACGTGTCCATGGGCTGGTCCGCCGCCCGCAAGCTGCGCAAGGCCGTTGATGGGCTGCAGCGCGTGCTCGCCGTAGAGATCCTCACCGCCGCCCGCGCCATCGACATACGCGAGGGTACCCCGGCCAAGGGAACCGGCGCGGTGATTGAGAAGCTGCGCGAGACTGTGGAGGGCCCGGGCGTGGACCGCTACCTGTCCCCGGAAATCGAGGAAACTGTACGTCTAGTCAAGGAGGGCGCTCTTATCGACGCCGTCGAGGACGCTACCGGCCAGCTGCGCGGCTAAGGGCTTGGGCCATCGCCACCTGTCCCGCGTGGGTGGGGTGCATGGGGAAGGAATCGGTCTCCTCGCCCGTAAAATCCACCCACGGCGAGGGGGAGCAGGCGGTGTGGTCTAGGGCGGCGTCGGCAAGCACGTAAGTAGCCCCATTGCGCTCGGCGGCCTCGCGCACCGCCTGGTTGATGCGCTCGATGGAGCGAGCCACCCATTCCCGGTCAGTGGCCGGGATTTTTTCTATGTAGGGGCAGGTCTCCCCGCGCTTTATGAGGGGAAGGTAGCCGGTAGCGAGGATTTTCGCGTTAGGGGAGCGACGGTGAATCTCCTCGTAGACCTTGTCGAGCCGGCGCGGCAGATCGCGGATTTCCAGGTCAATCTGCGCGCCGGATTCCGCCTGGCAGATATCGTCCGTGGCGCACTGGGTAAGGCGCACGAAGCTGGCGTCATTGCCGCCGATGGATAGGCTCACCAGGTCGGTGTCCTCGCGTAGGGCGTCCACCTGGGCGGGGTGCTCGCCGGCGGAGGAAAGCACGTCGAGGGTACTGGCGCCCTGGCAGGCCACATTGGTGAGCTTTGCGCCCATCTCCTTGGCCGCGAGCTCGGGGTAGGAATCCTGTGCGCGCACGCAGGTATTGGGCGGATCCAGTGGCAGCGTGGTCGAGCCCATGGCCGCATAGGAATCTCCCAGCGCCACATAGTGGGGCGGCTGCGGTTCCTCGGCGGGGGTGGAACAAGCGGCGAGGAGGGCCACGGAAAGGAGGGGGATGAACCGACGCATGCAGGCCATCGTAGATCATCCCGTGGGTGTCTCATATACTAGACAGTTCGGGTTTGTGTGGCATGGTACACAGAGCTAGGTCACAGTACCTTGTGACATGTGACGCTGAACAAGTCCTCGGGGACAGCCCCGGGACACCGGCCTAGGGGGCTTGGGAGGGCGTCAGAAAAGCACGACGAAAGGAAGCCCATGTCTCAACCACGCGAAGTACGCGCGCCGCGCGGAACCGAACTGTCCGCCAAGTCCTGGCAGACCGAAGCGCCCCTGCGCATGCTCATGAATAACCTCGATCCCGAGGTTGCCGAGCGCCCCGAGGACCTCGTGGTCTATGGCGGCACCGGCCGCGCAGCACGCAGCTGGGAAGCCTTCGACGCCATCGTTGAATCCCTCAAGGATCTCGAGTCCGATGAGACCTTGCTGGTGCAGTCCGGCAAGCCGGTGGGCATCTGGAAGACCAACGAGTGGGCACCGCGCGTGCTCATCGCTAACTCCAACCTCGTGGGAGACTGGGCTAACTGGGAGCACTTCCGCAAGCTCGAGGACGAGGGCCTCATGATGTACGGCCAGATGACGGCCGGCTCCTGGATCTACATCGCCACCCAGGGCATCCTGCAGGGCACCTTCGAGACCTTCGCGGCCGTGGCCAAGAAGCGCTTCGGCGGCAGCCTAGCCGGCACCTTCACCCTGACCGGTGGCTGCGGCGGCATGGGCGGCGCACAGCCGCTGTCCGTCACCCTCAACGGCGGCGCCTGCCTCATCGTGGACGTGGATGAGACCCGCCTGAAGCGTCGTCAGCACAAGCGCTACCTGGATGAGGTTGTCACCGACCTCGACGAGGCCCTCAAGCTGGTCCTAGACGCCAAGGAGAACAAGAAGCCCCTGTCCGTCGGCCTCGTGGGCAACGCCGCCGAGGTCTTCCCAGAGGTTTTGCGCCGCCAGCGCGCCGGGGAATTTACCGTAGACATCGTCACGGACCAGACCTCCGCACATGACCCTCTGTCCTACCTGCCTTCTGAAATCACTATGGAAGACTGGCACAACGAGGCCAAGGCGGATCCGACCACCTTTACCAAGAAGGCTCGCGAGTCCATGGCTGCCCAGGTCCAGGCTATGGTCGAGTTCCAGGATGAGGGTGCCGAGGTCTTTGACTACGGCAACTCCATCCGCGATGAGGCCCGCAAGGCCGGCTACCAGCGTGCCTTCGAGTTCCCGGGCTTCGTTCCGGCCTATATCCGCCCGCTCTTCTGCGAGGGCCTGGGCCCCTTCCGCTGGGCCGCGCTTTCCGGCGACCCGGAGGACATCAAGGTCACCGACCAAGCACTCAAGGAGCTCTTCCCGGACAACGAGCACCTGCACAACTGGCTCGACGCCGCCGAGGAGTACGTCGAGTTCGAGGGCCTGCCGGCACGCATTTGCTGGCTGGGCTACAACGAGCGCCACAAGGCTGGTCTGCTCTTTAATGACCTGGTCCGCGAGGGCAAGATCAAGGCGCCGATCGTCATCGGCCGTGACCACCTGGATTCTGGCTCCGTGGCATCCCCATACCGCGAAACCGAGGCCATGCTCGATGGCACCGATGCCGTGGCCGACTGGCCGCTGCTCAATGCCATGACTGCCGTATCTTCCGGCGCTACCTGGGTTTCCCTCCACCACGGCGGAGGCGTGGGCATGGGCCGCTCCATCCACGCAGGCCAGGTCACCGTTGCAGACGGCACCGAACTCGCCGCGGCCAAGTTGCGCGCGGTGCTCACCAATGATCCGGGCATGGGCGTTATCCGCCACGTCGATTCCGGCTACACTCGCGCGCAGGAGGTCGCCGACGAGCGCGGCGTCCGCATTCCGATGGAATTCAAGGCAAGGGACTAGATGAGCACACTTTTTACCGGCATTTCAGAACTCCGTACGGTCAGCGAAGGTGGCACGCTTAACGACGCCGCCATTATCGCCCAATCCGGCACCATCGCCTGGGTCGGCCCAGCCTCCGAGGCACCGGCCGCCGACGAGAAGGTGGACTTAGGCGGCCGCGCCGTCCTGCCCGGCTGGGTAGATTCGCACACCCACATGGTCTTCGATGGTGACCGTTCCGCTGAATTCGAGGCCCGCATCTCCGGCGGTTCCTATGAGGCAGGCGGCATCGCCGTGACCATGGACGCCACCCGCCAGGCCGGCACCGACCGCCTGGACAAGCTGGTGGCGGACCGCGTGGCCGCCGGCCGCCGCGGTGGCACCACCACCTTCGAAACCAAGACGGGCTACGGCCTCAATACCGAGTCCGAGGTGGAGGCCGCCAAGGTAGCCTCCCGCCACGTCGATGACGTGACCTTCTTAGGTGCGCACCTGGTCCCGCCGGGAGCGGACGCGGAGGAGTACCTCGACGAGGTCGTTGGCCCCATGCTCGAAGGCGTTGCTCCCTACGTGCAGTGGATCGACGTCTTCTGTGAGCGCGGCGCCTTCAACGAGGAACAATCCCGCCGCGTGCTGGAGGCCGGTAAGAAGTTGGGCCTTGGCCTGCGCGTGCACGGCAACCAGCTGGGCGTGGGTCCAGGCGTTGCCCTCGCCGTCGAACTGGGCGCCGCCTCGGTAGACCACGTCAATCACCTAACCGACGAGGACGTCGAGCTGCTAGCCAATTCCGATACCGTGGCCACCATGCTGCCGGCGTGCGACCTGTCCACCCGCGAGCCGCTCGCCCCGGGCCGCACGCTTCTCGACGCCGGAGCTACCCTCGCCATCGCCTCCAACCTCAACCCCGGCACGTCCTATACCTCTTCGATGAATTACTGCGTGACCACCGCGGTCCTGCAGCAGCACCTCTCCGTCGATGAGGCCATCCACGCCGCCACCACCGGCGGAGCGACCGCCCTGCGCCGCCACAACGTTGGCAACGGCCACGACCCGCAGGGCCGCCCCGCCAAGGGCACCATCGTGGAGGGTGCCGCCGCGGACCTGCACGTGCTCGACGCCCCCAGCGCCGTGCACTTGGCTTACCGCCCAGGCATGCCACTGAGCTACCGCACTTTCGTCGCGGGCGCTTAGGATATGGAGTTTGGGGCGGCAATCGCGTAGGGTTGGTGAAGCAATGAGCATTACCGATAACGCCACCGGCGGCGTCAACGAGCCGGAAGATTTTAATAAGTCGGAATCTCAGGACAACTCGCAAGGTGTCACCAAGGACACCAGGGCTGCGAATACTTCTGAGGACACCGGCGCTGAGTCCCAAGATTCAGCCAACGACAACTCCCAGGGGTTCGCGCATCTTGGCCTGCCAGAGAAAATTCTGGAGGCCGTTGCGAAAGTTGGCTTCACCAAGCCGTCCCCCATTCAGGAAGAAACCATCCCGATCTTGATGGAAGGCCGCGACGTTGTCGGCCTTGCCCAGACCGGTACCGGCAAGACCGCAGCCTTTGCGCTGCCGGTTCTGTCACAGATTGACACCAAGGCCCGCCACCCGCAGGCCCTCGTGCTCGCGCCAACCCGCGAGCTGGCCCTGCAGGTGGCGGACTCCTTCCAATCCTTCGCCGAGTCCCTCAAGGGTGTCGAGGTGCTGCCTATCTACGGTGGCCAAGCCTATGGCATTCAGCTATCCGGTCTGCGCCGCGGTGCGCAGGTCATCGTGGGCACCCCGGGTCGCGTCATCGACCACCTGGAGAAGGGCTCGCTGGACCTGTCCCAGTTGCAGTTCCTCGTCCTCGATGAGGCCGATGAGATGCTGAACATGGGCTTCCAAGAAGACGTCGAGCGCATCCTGGAGGACACCCCGGACCGCAAGCAGGTGGCGCTTTTCTCGGCCACCATGCCGAACGCTATCCGGCGCCTTTCTAAGCAGTACCTCGACAACCCCGCCGAGGTCACGGTGAAGTCCGAGCGCCGCACCAATGACAACATCACGCAGCGCTTCCTCCTCATTCCGCACCGCGCAAAGATGGATGCCTTCACCCGCATCCTTGAGGTCATCAATTACGACGCCATCATCGTCTTCTGCCGCACCAAGCACGAGACTGAAGAGGTGGTCGAGACCCTGCGTGACCGCGGTTTCAGCGCCGCCGCCATCAACGGCGATATTGCGCAGGCGCAGCGTGAGCGCACCGTCGATCAGCTCAAGGATGGCCGCCTAGACATCCTCGTGGCTACCGACGTCGCCGCCCGTGGCCTCGACGTTGAGCGCATCACGCACGTGGTGAACTTCGATATCCCGAACGATACCGAGTCTTACGTGCACCGCATCGGCCGCACCGGCCGCGCTGGACGCTCCGGCGAAGCCATCCTGTTCGTCACCCCGCGCGAGCGCCGCATGCTGCGCTCCATCGAGCGCGTGACCAACGCCCGCTTGGAAGAGATGGAACTGCCGTCCGTCGATGAGGTCAATGAAAAGCGCAAGGAAAAGTTCGCGGAGTCCATTACCAACTCCATGGATAATAAGCAGGCGGATTTCTTCCGCACCTTGGTGCGCAAGTACTCCGAGGACAATAACGCGGCCATGGATGACATCGCCGCAGCCCTCGCCGTCATGCTGCAGGGCGGCAAGAACTTCCTGATGGAAGACAAGCCGCTTCCCAAGCCGAAGCGCGACCGCGATCGCCGCGATGATCGCAAGCGCGATTTCAAGGGCGGCGGCAAGGGTCGCGGCCCCAAGCGGCCGGACGGAGACTTTGAGACGTACCGATTGGACGTCGGCAAGCGGCAAAATGTGCGCCCGGGAGCCATCGTGGGCGCTATTGCCAACGAGGGTGGCCTGTCTGCTAAGGACTTCGGCCGCATCACCATCGCGGTGGGCCATACCCTGGTTGACCTGCCAAAGAACCTTGACCCGGCAGTGCTGGATCGCCTGAAGGATACCCGCATTTCCGGCCAGCTGATCAAGATTCAGAAGGACACCGGCCGCCCGCCACGCCGTGACCACGGCGGTGGACGCAAGCGCGGTGGACGCTGGCGCGACTAGCATTTTCGACTGAATGGGCCTCTTCGGAGGCCCATTTTTTCGTGCCTTTTGACCTGCGGTTTTCCTATAAACGGGGGTAGTGTGTCGGAGGGGTTTTGTATACTGGAAGCGCAAACATGTTCTAGAGAAACTTCTGCGGGGGAAGTCCATGAATGCGCCCTACTTTGCCAATACCAATCCAGCAAATTCCACCTCACAAGCAGCTACAGACATTCGCAAGGCAGAATACCTCCTATGGAAACGCCTGCATCCAGACCCGGATGATGATATCGAAATAATTAGCCAATCACTGTCGGATCTCACCGGAACACGGCAGTCCCGAATTAGAAATATTATTTTCGCCTTTGAGCGATTGCAGGAGCTGCCGCGCCTTAAAGCCCGGCAGGAAGAGCACTACCACTTAGATTTAGACCGCTTAATTACCATCGATCAGACCCTCTCCAAGTTGGGAGAGATTGACGCCGAACAATGCCTGCTTATCGACGCCGAATTAACCACCTACCTCACCCCCAAACGCCCCAACCAAAAATTACCGTCCCATCGCAACCTGCGGCGAAAGCTGCGGGAGCTCATTGTCCGCCTTGATCCGACCATCGCCGCACGCGATCCGCGGCGCAAGGAGTCCTATCACCTCGAGCCTACGGGCGGGGAGTGGGCCGCTGTTTGTCTCGACGTGGGCCTAGAGACTGCCGAAATCATTGACCGAAATATTCGCGGTGTGGCCTCGGAGAAGGACATCTCCTTGGCTCAGGCTGCGGTCGAGTTGCTCACTGGCGAGGCTGAGGCTAAGGCGAAGGTGGTGCTCAATATGTACCGCTGCGATCTGCCGGATGCTCCCGCCTTCGTCCAAAGCTTGGGGTGGGTTTCGCCGGAGGTTGCCGATGACATGCAATCGCGGGCCACGACCGTGCGCGACATGGAGAAGGCGGCACAAGATGAAAGCGGAAACTATGTCACGCCGCCGCATATTCGCGCCTTTGTGGAAGGGCTCGATGGAACCTGCCGGTGGCCCGGATGTACGCGGCCGGCGATGGCTTCCCAGATGGACCACCGGCATGATTTCGCTGACGGAGGACCTACTTCGGCGGCAAACTTGACCTGCCTGTGTCAACATCACCACAACATCAAGACTGATGGACGGGCGTTTTATATCAAGGATCCGATTAGCGGGGACGTCGTCTGGCTCTTTGAAGATTCGACTTGGGTCTATGACGAAGCCAGCGGGCCGCTCGCGCCGAAGAATCGGAGGTGGGCGCAGACTGTGGCGCAGGCGACGCGGCGGCGTCGAGAAAATGCGCACGAAGATGCGCAAAAGCTGAAGGAAGAGCTAGAAAACGAGAAAAGGGACAGTGAAGACACTGTCCCAGAGGAGTAAATGGCTTTTTAGAAGGCCACTTAGAAGTGGACGTACATCAGGATGAGGCAGATGATCCACAGAAGGTTGAATACGCCGCCGAATGCGGACAGTGGCTTCTTAGCTGCCGCGTAGTCGAAGGATTCAGTCGATTCGAGGGCGGCCATCGCCTTCTTCTGCTTTGGCAGAATGACGAAGAAGAGCAGGCACCATGCGATGATGGCAACCAAGATGGCGATGTGGAAGTTCACTTCGGACTTGTAAGCGCTGATATCGGAAAGGAATACGCCGAGGCCGAGGATAGGCACGATGGCAGAGATGTAGCCGTAGGTATTGGTGATGTTGTGCAGGACGCGAGCGGAGCCGAGCGCCGCGTGGTCACCCTGTGCTGCCTTGACCATTTGGGTCTGGAAGCTAGAGGTTGATACGCATACTGGGCCGATCAAGAGAATGGCTGCGGCCACGTGGAGGAATACAAGGAAAGAAGTCATTGAAAGAACCCTTCAATCGCGGAAAGTTGCCACGTCAACCCTAATCAATTTCCGGTGAGTACGGCTAACCGACATTGCCTTTGCATCACCCGCACGTCCTTGGAAGGCAGGGGAAGGGAGTACTTTCGGGCTATGTCAGCAAGGCGGCGGGAATAGTCGCAGCGGTTGGCGGGAGGTAGCCATTCCGCGGGGAGGGCGTCTGACTTTTCTTGGTTGAGCTCACGGCTGGTGGCTACGAGATTGAGCGGGTCGTTGCCAAAGCGGACCTTGGTTTCGCGGTCCCACTCGGAAGCGCCCATGTCATAGGCCGCGGAGAGGGGAAAGATGTGGTCGATCTCAATGGGCGAGGTAGCGGGAATGGTGGTGCCACTATAGGGGTCATAAAGGGCCCCGCTGCGGGCGTGGCAGGCGTGGAGGGGTTCGCTGGATTGGCTTTCTAGAATGACCTCGCGGGTGGTGCAGGCGCCGTGGGGCTGCCAGATGCCGAAGTCTTCACGGTTGTAGCCGGCGGCTTCGGGGCGGGAGGGGAGCGTGGTGACGTCAAAACGCGGAAAAGGCCACGCATACCATGCACCGATGAGGACGGTGATGCATGATAGCGCGGCCAGGTAATAGGACTTCATGTCCTATTGGACTGCGAGGAGTCCGCGTTGGTTCCGATTACTTATCGGTGACCTTTTCTGCGGCTTCCTCAAAGTCGAGGTTGGAGTCATTTTCCACGAGCTTGGCCAGCTTGGTGGACTCTTCGAATTCGGCAACAACCTCTGGCTTAGGCTCCTTCGTGAGCTTGGAGACAATAACCGCCACGATGAGGGCCAGGAAGAAGCCTGGGACGATTTCGTAGAGGACGTCGGAAAGCGGAGACATGCCCCAGCCAATAGCAACGATTGCACCGGTAAGCATGCCGGCAATGGCACCGGCGGAGTTGAGGCGCTTCCAGTACAGGGAGAGCAAGATGATCGGGCCGAAGGCAGAACCAAAGCCTGCCCAAGCGAAGCCAACCAGACCCAAAATGGAGTCAGATGGGTTGATTGCCAGCAGGGCGGCGATGACCGCGATGGCGACGATGGCGGTGCGGGAGAGATTGATGAGGACCTGCTCGCTGGGCTTCTTCTTAGCAAAGATGAGGAAGAGGTCCTCGATGAGGGAAGTAGAGACGACGAGCATTTGGGACGACATGGTGGACATGATGGCGGCCAGAACCGCGGTCAGGACGAAGCCTGCGGGCAGTGGGTGCATCATGGCCTGCGCCATATCCAGGAAGATGGTTTCGAAGTTCTCCTGGTCGGTGATGCTGTGGCCGGTCTGGGTGAAGTAGACGGTGCCAGAGAGAGCGACGAAGATAGCGCCGATAACGGACAGACCCATCCAGGTAACGCCGTAGAAGCGGCCCTGGCGGGCGTCGGAAGGCTTACGCAGCGCCATGAAGCGGACCACGATGTGTGGCTGGCCAAAGTAGCCCAGGCCCCAGGCCAGGTTGCCGATGATGACGCCAGCGGAAACGCCCGCGAACATGGAGAAGTAGTTGTCATTTTCCACTACGCCATCGGTGCCGTAGGCATTATTGCTTGCGAAAGAGAAGATGGAAGCAGGATCGCTGAGAGAGACGATTGCCATAATTGGCACGATCATCAAGGCGACGAACATAAGCACGCCCTGGACGACGTCCGTGTAGGACACAGCCAAGAATCCGCCGACGAAGGTGTAGAAGATGGTCACCGCGGCGATAACAAGCATGCCGGTGAGGTAGTCGCCACCGAAGGTGGACTCGAAGTAGCGGCCGCCGGAGACCATGCCGGAGGAGACGTAGAAGGTAAAGAAGAAGATGATGATGGCTGCGGAGATGATGCGCAGCAGGCGGGACTTATCGTGCAGGCGGTTTTCAAAGAAGGACGGCACGGTAATGGAGTTGGCCGCGATCTCCGAGTAGGAGCGCAGGCGCGGTGCGACCCACTTCCAGTTTGCCCAGCAGCCGACGAGCAGGCCGATGGCCATCCATAGCTCGGACATGCCGGAGAGGAAGAGCGCGCCAGGCAGGCCCATGAGCAGCCAGCCGGACATGTCGGAAGCGCCTGCGGAGAGGGCCGCTACGAATGGGTGCAGACCACGGCCGCCCAAAACATAATCGTCATATTGATCGGTTTGCTTGTAGCTCCAATAGCCAATGGCTGCCATTGCGAGGAGATACACGATCATCGCAATGACGTACCAAGTTGAATCTTGCACGTTTTACTCCTTGTAGGTGTGTGATGACATTCTCACGTTAACGGGGTCACAAGGTTAACCCAAGCGAAAACACAGGTGTGGCGCAGATCTCCGTTTCGATTTTCTGTCGTTCAACTGGGAAAAGGGTGGAACATAACGAGCCTGTAACAAAACCAAAAGGGGCTGCTATGCTGGCGGCTATGGCTTCTTACCTCGTGCATGGACTGTGGCTCCCCGTTACGGGACTAGGTCTATGGATTGAACAGGTAGAAGGACACAAGATCGTCATGCCCAATGCCGTTCCTGAGGGCACCTTCCCGCCAGCGGTGGAGTCCATCCTGGCGAAGAAATCCTTCCGCAACCGAGCGCGGGTATCGCTGCGTACGCCAAAGGGCAAGGATGTCTCCCTGATGGTGCCCATGGCGATGTTCGGCCCCGAAGAGGCCGTGGCGGCGCTCGCCCAAATGGAGCACCTGAACCACAAGCCGCCCGCCACCATCGCCCCCGACCTTCAGTGGCTGATTCATGCCTACAGCGGCCTGTGCAAGTTCGTGCGCGCCGGGCGCGTGACCTTCCGGCTGGCTTACCAAGCCAATGAGTGGTTCCCCATGTGGCAGCTGGCCTCCGGCCTGGGCGAGCGCGGCTGGCTCGCGGAGATGATGGCGGTCGCGCCGGGCATTTTGCACGTGAATAATCGGGCGCTCTCGGATGACATGGCCGATGAGCTCACCCACTGGATTGCCTTTCGCGAGCTGCGGCCCGTGGCGGAGGCGCCGCGGCCGATGCCATGGCACGAGTTCGCCCGCGCCCTGCTCGATACGCGGCCAATCCGGCGGGGACGCTCGCAGCTGCTGCGCGGGCTCAATGAGTGGAAGAATTCCATCTACGAGGTTGAGCTCCAGCTGGTCTACATCGTGGAGGAGCCGCTTGACGTTGACCCGGATACGGCCAAGTGGCCAGTGCGCGTGCGGGTGCGCTCGGGCACGGATTCTCCGCGGCCGGTGTCGGCGCAGAGTTTGGATAGGGCGAGTGTGGAAAAGCTGCGCGAGGCTCACCGCAAAGCCGTGCGCATCGCACCCACGCTGGGGGAGACCGCGCAGCTGCCGCAGCCTGGCGACGGCGACTGGGACGTCTACCTTGAAACCCACCAGCTCACCCACTTTATTACCCACGAGGTGGATAAGCTCAAGGCCAGCGGCGTGACCGTCATGCTGCCCAAAGCCTGGGCACAGATGGAGACTAAGGCCAAGCTGGAAACCCACGAGGCCCGCGATCCGGCCGAGGCCGCCACGAAGAAACACATCGGCATGAATAAGCTGGTGGACTATAACTGGCGCATGTCCGTAGGCGATGTGGAGCTGACCGAAGAAGAGATGGAGGACCTGGTCAATTCCAAGTCCGGCCTCATTCAGCTGCGCGGCAAGTGGGTCATGGCCGATAAGCAGGTCGTTTCCCAAGTCTCCGGCTACATGGACGCGCTGCGGGAAAAGTCCATCGCGCGCAAGAAGAAGGAGCTCGAGCAGCTAGCTGCCTCCGCGGAAATGGCCAAGCAGCTCGACCAGCCAGGGTGGGAAGCCCTGATGGCGGACGTGGAACGCCGTCGCCAGGAGTTTAATGAGGGCGGCGAGGAGCACGAGCAGGTCACCGTGGCTGAGCTGCGCGAGCTGGCGCTGGAGTCCATGACCCAAGAGCCCATCGAGTTCACCGGCAGCACCTGGCACACGGCGCTGCTCGGCGGGGTGGATAAGGTCGCCCCGGAACGCGTGGAGATCCCCACGACTGTGCAGGCGGAGCTCCGCGAGTACCAGCGTCGTGGCGTCGACTGGCTGTATTGGATGTCGCGCAACAGCATTGGGGCAGTGCTTGCCGACGACATGGGGCTCGGCAAAACCCTCCAACTACTGTCCCTACTCGCGGTGGAAAAGGACCGCGGTGAGCAGACCGGTCCCACGCTCGTGGTGGCACCAACGTCCGTGGTGGGCAACTGGGCCCGCGAGGCTCAACGCTTCGTTCCAGATTTTAAGGTCATGGTGCAGCACGGCTCGAGTCGCCCGCGCGGCGAGGACTTTTTTAAGGAGGCCGGCGTGAGCGATCTCGTTATCACTACCTACGGCACCGTGGGCCGCGACTTTAATGACATGGGCGAGGTGGGCTGGCAGCGCGTTGTCCTCGATGAAGCCCAGGCCATCAAGAACTCCGCGACCCGCTCGTCCAAAGCCGTGCGCTCGCTGCCCTCAGAGCACCGCGTGGCGCTGACCGGCACCCCGGTGGAAAATCGACTCTCCGAGATGCGCTCCATCCTGGATTTCTGCAATCCCGGCGTGTTGGGCACCGCCTCGTTCTTCCGCAATCACTTTGCCAAGGCCATCGAGCGCAATAATGACGAGGAGATGTCCGAGCGCCTCCGCCAACTCACCGCACCGTTTATCCTCCGCCGCGTCAAGACGGACCCGAATATTATCGATGACTTGCCAGAAAAGTCCGAGCAGATCCTCACCGTATCCATGACCACCGAGCAGGCCGCCCTGTATAAGGCACTGGTCAACCAGGTAAAGAAGGACCTGCAGGAGGCGACAGGCATCAATAAGCGCGGTTTGGTGCTGGCCTCGCTAACCCGCATTAAGCAGATTTGTAATCACCCCGCGCACTACCTAGGCGATAACTCGCCGGTGACGCTGAAGGGCAAGCACCGCTCCGGCAAGGTCAAAGAGCTCATGCGCATCGTGGACGAGGCCACCGAATCCGGCGAGCGACTCCTCGTCTTTACCCAGTACAAGGCCTTTGGCGATATCCTGCAGCCTTACCTGAGCGACCAACTCGGCCGCGAGATCCCCTTCCTCCACGGCGGAGTAACCAAGAATAAGCGCGACCAGATGGTGGAAGATTTCCAGTCCGAGGACGGACCGCCGGCGATGATCCTATCGCTCAAGGCGGGTGGCACCGGCCTGAACCTCACGGCCGCCTCTATCGTCGTGCACATGGACCGCTGGTGGAATCCGGCGGTGGAAAACCAGGCGACGGACCGTGCCTTCCGCATTGGCCAGCGCCGCAATGTGCAGGTGTATAAGATGATCACCGCAGGTACGCTGGAGGAATCCATCCAGGATATCTTGGACGGTAAGACGCAGCTGGCCGGCGCCGTGGTGGGCGAAGGCGAGGGCTGGCTCACCGAGCTGGATCCGGATCAGCTGGCCGCACTCATGAGCTACCGGGGGAGGGAGTAATCCATGGCCGTCCAAGGCGACGACAATGTTATCTATGCCAATTTTGGCACTCGCAAGCGGGTAAGCACCCCGGCCGAGGTCAATCACGTGGACCGCAGCGGGCGCATCCTGTCCACTACCGCATCGCGTATTGCTGCCTTTACCTCGCAGGGCGCGGATCGCGGCCGGATTACCCGCGGCCGCCAGTATGCCGAGGGCGGACACGTCGTGGGTCTCGAGGTGCGCAACGGTGCCATCCACGGGCGCGTGGCTGGCTCCCAGAACGAGCCCTTTGCGGTGCTCATCCAGCTGCCGTACCGCAATAACGACGATATTGCCCAGCTGGCCACCGAGTTCGCCCGGACCCCCAATTCCGTGGCCAATGCGCGCAAGGGCCTGCTTTCCGACGCCGCCCTGGACACCCTCTTTGCCCCCGAGGCCGAAGACCTCCGCCTGACCTGCGACTGCCCGGATGGCGAGTACGTGTGCAAGCACATCGTGGCGGTGGGCGATAAGCTCGCCACCCGCGCTGATGCGGACCCGGCCGTCATCTTTAATATGCGCGGGCTGGACTTTGCCCGGCTGGAGCGCATGGTCTTAGAGCAGGCCAAGACGGTCAGCCGCGAAAGCTTTACCCCGAGCGACCTGTCCGAGGAAGAAAAGAATGACATCTTCTGGAACGGCCGCGAGCTGCCGAAGCTGCCGCAGCCCAAGGTAGCCCCAGCCATCGATGACTCCGATCCGGACCTGTTGCGCAAGGCCATGCGCTCGGTTTCACACACCAATCTGGATCTCCTGCGCGCGGTATCCGATATTGAAGACCTCTACTATCACCTCTCGCACTAATGACTGCTACCACGTTTATCCATACCTCCGATTTTCAGCTGGGCATGACCCGGTGGTTCTTGAAGGGCGAGGCTCAAGGCCGCTTTAATGATGACCGCGAGGCCGCCATCGTCCGGCTGGGAGAGCTGGCTCAGGACACGGGCGCGGACTTCATAGTCGTGGCCGGCGACGTCTTTGAGCACAATGCCCTCTCGCGCGAAATCCTCGCCCGCGCCACGGAGATGTTCAAGCGCCTGCCGGTGCCGGTCTATGTCCTGCCCGGCAACCACGACCCGCTGGTGGCGGATTCGGTCTTTTATAAGGCCAGCGCGGACAATGTCCACGTCATAGCAGACTCGGAGCCCATCGAGGTCGCACCCGGCGTGGAACTGGTTGGCGCGCCGTACCTGTCCAAGCGCGCGAATCACGACTTGGTCCGCCAAGCGCTCGAACCCTTGGAGCCGGCCGCGGGCATCCGCATCGCAGTCGGCCACGGCCAGGTGGACTCCCGCTCCGGCGAGGATGACGCCGATACCATCGACCTTGCCTTCGTCGAGGACTGCCTGGACCGCGGGGTCATCGACTACCTGGCGCTGGGCGATACCCACTCCACCGCGAGCCTTGGCACGACCGGCCGGGTGTGGTTCTCCGGTAGCCCGGAGACCACGGACTATAAGGAAACGAGTACTGGTGGCGGCGAATCCGATTCCGGCAATGCGTTGGTGGTGCGCGTGGGGGATAAGGTGGACGTCGATAAGCGCCGCATTGGCCGCTGGACCTTTGAAGCCCTCGACGCTGCCGTGGATTCCGCCGAAGACGTGGACCGCTTCCTTGCGCGCCTAGGCGAGTACCCCGATAAGGTGCGCACGGCCGTGAAATATAGCCTGCGCGGCACGCTCGGCGTCGAGGCCCACGCCCGCCTGCAGCGCGGACTGGACGAGTATGAGGCCGTATTTGCGTCCCTGCGCCCGCGTGAGCGCACCATGGACCTTTACTTGGAACCCAGCGAGGAGGAATTGGCCAGCCTCGATATTTCCGGCTATGCGGCCGAAGCGCTGCATGAACTATTGGATAACCGCGAGGATCCCGTCGCCCGCGACGCCGCCAACCTGCTATTCCGCCTGGAGGGACAGTCCTAATGCGCATCCACCGCCTAGAACTCACCAACGTCCGCGGCATTGAGCACCTGGTCCTCGATGAGCTGCCCGAGACCGGTGTCGTGGTCATCCACGGCGAGAACGAGGCCGGCAAGTCCACCATCGTGGAGGCGCTCGATGTGGTGCTCACCGAAAAGCACAGCGGCCGCTCCAAGCGCATTCGCTCCCTGCAGCCGGTGGGCAAGGACGTTGCCCCGGAAGTAACGGCCGAGCTGAGCGTGGGGGAGTACCGCTTCCGCATTGCCAAACGCTGGCTGTCTAAGAAATCCTGCGAGCTGAATGTTTCTTCCCCACGGCCGGCGCAGTTTACCGGCAGCCAGGCCGACGATGAGCTGGAGCGCATCCTCTCTGAGCATTTGGATCGCTCGCTTGTCGACGCCCTCTTTATGCGCCAAGACGACACCGGCGAGGCCATCTCTGCCGTTGGCATTCCCAGCCTGACCCGCGCGCTCGAGCGCGAATCCGGCCTGGCCGAGGACGAGGTCTCCGGCGACGATTCCGCGTTGCTCGCTCGCGTGGACAAGGAATACCAGCGCTACTTCACCGCGGCGAAAGGTAACCCGGCCGGCGAGTACAAGGACGCCGTCGCAGCCCTAGCCCGCGCCGAAGAGGGATACACAGAAGCCACCCGCGTCCTGCGCGAGCTCGATTCCGTGGTCGAGCGCTACGAGCAACTCGAGCGCGACCAAGCCGCCGCTGAAGCAGAGCTCCCCGCCGCCCGCGCCGATCTCACCGACAAACAGGCGCAGGCCGAGGAAGCCGCCACCGCGCAGGCCACCCTGGACTCCCATAAGGCCACCCTCGCTCGTGCTTCAGAGGATCTTGCCCGTGCGCAAGCCGCTGTCACCGAGCGCGCCGGGCTCGTCACCGCGGCCGAGGAAGCTGCCGTGGCCACCGAGGCCGCCCAGGACAAGCTCACCGCCGCCCAGGACAAGGCGAAAGAAGAAGCCGCGTCCAGAGAATCGCTGGAGAAGCATCTAGCAGAAGCCAAAGAGGACTATGCCGCGGCCCGCACCACTCTTAAACAGGCACGTCGCCTACAGGACAAGCAGAAGTTTGAGCAGCTCAGCGCCCGGCTGGAATCGCTTGACGGCCTAGCTGCCGAGGTGGACCAGGCCCGTGCGACCATCGCCCAGCGCGGCCGCGAGGTCACCGCTGCCGATATCACCGGCCTGCATAAGGCGGACTCAGCGCTGTCGGTGGCCGAGCGCCTGCACGAGGCTGCCGCCGCCAAGGTCCATTTCTCCGGACCTGCTGGCTCCACCATCCGCGTTGATGGCGAGGACATCGAGGTGGGGGAGGACACCGCCGTTGAGCTTGTCGACGCCCGCGTTATCACCATCGGCGATATCACCGCCCGCTTTTCGGCCGGTTCCTATTCCGCGCAAGACACCCAGCGCGATGTGGAACAGGCCCGCACCCGGCTGCACGAGCTGCTCGATACCCTGGGCGTAGGTTCAGTGGCTGCGGCCGAGGAAGCCCATGAGACGCACCGTGCACAGAACGACGCCCTCGATGCCGCCACCCGCGCTCTTGCCGCGGAACTGGGACCGGATGATTTGGGTGAGCTGCGCGCCCAGCATGCCGCACTGGCTGAGAAAGTCGCAGACCTTGCGGACGAGGAGGAGCTAAACCTCGTCGCCGCCGAAGCCGCGGAGGAAGAAGCTAGCGAAAAGGTCGATGCGCTCGACCGCGAACTCGTGCCGTACCGCGAAAGCCGCCTAGCCCATGAGGCTGTGCGCCTCGATGCCGAACTTGCCGCGGCCCGCGAAAACGCGCAGCGCGTGACTCGAGACCTTTCCTCCGCGCGCGAACGCGCCGCCGACGAGGACCTGCGTGCCGAGGTCAGCCGCCTAGAAGGCGTCGTGGGAGACCTGCGCGGGCAACTGGATCAGATGGAAGCTGTAGACCTTAAGACCGCCAACTCCTTGGTGGAAGGCGCGCAGTCCCACCTGGATTACCTGACCGACCGGATCCAACGCTGCGAGGTAGACCTTGGTCGGCTTTCCAGCGAGGTGAATTTCCACTCCGGTGCCGCCGAGCGCGCCCAACAGGCCACCGCGGCGGTGGAGATGGCTCGGGCGGTATATGAGAGTGTGGACAAGCGTGCGCAAGCCGCTCGCTATCTGCGAGAACTTTTGCTCAAGCACCGCGACGCCGCCCGCCAGCGCTACGCCGCGCCCTTCGTGGCTGCACTGTCGCGGCTGGCCCGCACCGTGTACGGCGGCGACATCACTTTCGAGCTCGATGACGACCTCCGCGTGACCACCCGCACCCAGGACAATGAGACGGTGAGCCTAGCGAGCCTGTCTGGTGGTGCCCGCGAGCAGCTGGCCATCCTCACCCGCTTTGCCATCGCGCAATTGGTGGGGCCGGAGTCGGTTCCCGTCATTGTGGATGACGCGTTGGGCTCTACCGATGCACACCGCCTGCAACTTATGGCCACGCTCTTTTCCCACGTGGGCCGAGACAACCAGGTGTTGGTCTTTACCTGCATGCCGGAGCGCTACTCCCGCGTGCCGGGACGCAGTGAGCGCGACATAGCCGCGCTCAAAGGGGTAATCTAGTGCCATGCCTTATCAAACTCGCTGGTTAGACGACGAAGAGCAGGAGCTATGGCGCCTGCTCCTTGGCGCCGTGCGCAAGATCGATAGGGGAATGGAGGAAACGCTCAAGGCCGGCGGCGAAGTATCTGCCTCCGAGTTCGCCGTCCTCGTTGCCCTGTCCGAGGCACCGGAACAACGCCTGCGCCTGCACGAACTGTGCACGCAGCTGGAGTGGGACCGCTCCCGCGCCTCCCACCAAGTAACTCGCATGGAAAAGCGCGGCCTGCTCACCAAGGAACCAGACGAGGACGATGCTCGCGGCATCAACGTGTGCGTGACTCATGTTGGCCTAGAACACCTGCGGCGTGCCGCTCCTGAACACGTGGAATCCGTGCGCCGCATGGTCTTTGACCATCTGCAACCCGAGGACGTACCGGCGCTGCGGCGCTTTTTCGCCGGAGTACTTCAGGTCAATAACATCCCGGGCTATGAGGGGTACGTGCCAGATTCGCTACTACACGGAAAGGATTAAGCTCCATGATGGGACAAGAGCTCTTTGAGCACCCGAAGAAGCAATATAAGACCTACGGGATCACCGCGTTGGAGGAGCTTAGCCCGCGCATCGGCGATCCAGAGGTGCACTTGGACGACGCCGCCAGCGAGGACCAGGTTGCCGCCATGGAGGAGGCACTAGAGGCCTACCCAGATTCCGCTCTCACCTATGACCAAGACACCGAGCTGTGGATCGTCGGCGCGGAAGAGGACATTGAGCGCATGCTTGGTGACCGCGAGTCCTTCGTAGAGGCGCTGCTCAATGATGAGGACCCAGGAATTTAATCGCCGATTTTCGGTGTCAATCAAAAGTGCGAGGAATGCGGCCTTCTGGGCGCTTAACTGTTAAGATATCCGTAGTTAATCCTCGGTGGATCGAAAGGTTTTATCATTATGAACGAGCGTGAGGCTCAGGAACAGCGCGAAGCAGCAGCCCGGGATAAGAGCAAGGGCTGGGTTTCCGTCTTCGTCCAGTGGATCCCGAACATGCTGCTGGCACTGGTAATGGTTGCTGCCATGTTCTTCGGTATGTACTACATCGAGCACGGCACCTTGGACATCACCCAGCCGATCACCAACGAGTTCATCACTCAGTAGCTTCGGCGCATAGAAGAATCCGGCTCCCGCACTACGGCGGGAAGCCGGATTATTTTTTACTTGCCCAGCGCCTGACGCCAAGTCATCTTCCTGCCATTATTCAAAATGGCGCGGCGGTAGATGCGGCCAACCATGACGATAATAAGTGCGGTGGTCAAGGCCATCAGCAGGTAGCTTGCAGCAAGTCCCAGCCAGCTGAGGTTGCCTCCGGCCACCTGCATAGGGGCGACCAGCATGGATACCGGCGGCAGCCAGGTCATGACCTGCATCCATGTGGCATCTAGGTGCATCCAGCCGAACATCGGTACATACATGGTGGCAAAGACGAGGAACAGGATAGGTGCCTGCGTGGATTGGAGATCCTCGGTGCGCTGCACCATCGAGCCGGCTGCAGCGTAGAGGCTGCCAAAGAAGAGCAGGCCGAGAATCTCGCCAACAAGGAGGACGGCTACCAAGCCGTAGTCCAGCTCGATGTCACTAGCCAATCCAGTCGTAGCAAGAGAGATAGCACCGCCGCCCAAGATGAGCAGCGTGGCTAGGAATCCAACGATGGTATTGCCCAGAATCTTGCCGGCCAAAAAGTCCACCGGACGCACGGAAGACAAGATAATTTCCACCACTCGAGACGACTTTTCCTCCGTGACGCGGCCGCCAATGAGGCCGGCGAAGGTCATGACGGAAAAGACGACCACCATTGCGCCAATGAGGACCGTGGCTACGCCGGCCATCTTTTGCTCTGAGCCGTCCTCTTCTTCTAAGTTCACCTGGTTGACTGTGGTGGATGGGGTAGCGTCTGCTAAGTCCTGTGGGTCGATATTGAGCTTATCCAGCGCCGTTGCTTGTGCTTGAGAAGACACGATTTGGTTGACCGTGGTAGTTACCGCGGCAGGCGTATCGCCCTTGCTGAGGAGATCCCAGCCGTCGTTCTCTGCCGGTACTAGGGCGGCATCGGCCTCGTCGTCTTCCACCAATTGCTGTGCTTCTGCGCGGTCTTTTGCCTCTGTGGCATCGATACCGGAATCATCAAAGGCAGACGCTTCCATGCCCACGACGGCTACGGAATCAGGTTCGTCATCGCCGCTGAAGAAGCTGATAGCAAGTGGCGCGATAATGGCGCCGAGGATGAGTAGCAGCATAGTGCCCACTACCATCTTCGACTTCAGCGCGACTGCCATCTCACGCTTGGCTACAACCCCGATGGTCTTCATTGCGGAATACTGCATGGCTTAGGCCTCCTCATTCTGGTTGCTGGTGACGACGTCCTGGAAAAGTTCGGTGAGATCTGGGATCTTGCGGCCGAAGGAATGCACCGGGCCAGCGGCTAAGGCCGACTGCAGGATCGTCTGGTCATCTACGGCGGGATCGGCTTGGAGCACTACGGCATCGGCAGTTTCTGCCACCAGCTCCGTGCCTTCCGGATACCAGCCGCGCGCTGGGGTAGCGACCTCGAAGCGAGGCGGGCCTTGGCTGCGCAGCTTATCGACGCCCCCTTCAGCCACCATATGCCCCTTCGTCACAATGCCCACGCGGTCACACAAGCGCTGCACCAGGTCCAACTGGTGCGAGGAGAAAATGACGGGCACACCTCGGTTGGAGCGCTCGCGCAGCATGTCTGACATGACGTTGACCGCAACCGGGTCTAGGCCGGAGAAAGGCTCGTCCAGAATCAGCATGTCAGGATCATGGATAAGGGAGGCCGCCAGCTGCACCCTCTGCTGGTTGCCCAAAGACAAGTCATCGAGCTTATCGTCCATACGCTCACCCAGGCCAAGCTGCTCAAGGAGCTCAGTGCCGGCGCGCTTGGCAGCGGGTTTATCCATGCCGTGCAGCGTGCCGAGGAAGACTAGCTGGCTCAGCAACGGCTCCTTGCCGTAGAGGCCGCGCTCTTCAGGCATATAACCTATGCGGCGGCGATTATCGTCATTAATTGGGGTGCTATCGAAATAGACTTCGCCGGAGTCTTTCGCTAGCACACCAAGCGCAATGCGCATGGTGGTGGACTTTCCGGCGCCGTTGGAGCCGACGAAGCCGAAGATTTCGCCTTCGCCAACGCTAAAGGTCATATCCCGCAGGGCTTGAGTCTCCCCGAAGGACTTATTGAGGTGATCGATGGTCAAAGTGGGCATGTTTAGTCCTCCGAGTTCTGGTTGAAGGTCAGTGCGTAGCCGACAGCGGGCAGGGTGGCAGAGATGAAATAACTAAAGAGCAGGTAGTAGCCGACTCCTAAGAGAAATTTGGTGCTATTTAATTCGAAGATATCTGCGCCCAGGAACCCAAAGTTGGATATGAAAGCAGCCGCGCTCCCGCCGATAAGCAATGACGTAGACAGCTTGAACGCCTTTTGCCGCCAGTGGTCCAGTACCTGGGCCTCATATTCATCGAGAGAGGCCAGAGGCTTCGTGTCCTTGGAGTCGATGGAAATTCGCAGAATGGTCCACGGTACGCACGAGAGCGCGATTGTTATCGACATGGCAAAGAGGGCCCAATAGGCGGAAAATGCTAGGGCAATGATGAGGAAAATCGCGGATACGGCCACGCAGCCATACATTGACGCGATTAATCCACGTGTGGGGCCGGGTCTGCGGAACCGTTCGGCGCGGATCGTTGTTGAAACAGGGGCGTCGTTTGCTGTCATACACCCAAGTGTTGCATAAACCCAACACTCTGGCAAGTGTTTCTGGAGATTCTCTCTGCAGTTGACCCTGACGCAGCGTAAGGCGTGACAATGAAGCCATGGACGACATCGATGAAGTTCTATATACCGTTGGCGAGGTAGCCGCGCTCTTCCGCATTACGGTACGGACTCTGCATCACTGGGAGGCACAAGGCTTGCTGTCTCCAACGTGGCGCAGCTGGTCCAATTACCGGCTCTATACCGAACAGGACTGCGCCCGCGTGCAGAAGATTCTGATCTATCGCGCCACCGGTATGAAATTGACCGATATTAAACAGCTGCTAGATGGCGGTGCCTCCGATTTAGAACATTTGCGGAGGCAAAAGGAGAGCCTGCTCGCGCAGCGCGACAGCCTTACTGACATGCTGGCAGCAATTGACACCTTGATGGAGGATGCAATGAATAACCGAAAGCTCACCACCGAAGAAATCGGACAGATTGTCGGCGATGCCAACTTCGCCGCGCATCAACAAGAAGCCGAGGAGGCCTACGGATCGAGTGAGGATTGGGCTGTGTATCAGCAGCGCACTGCCGGCTGGTCGAAGAAAAACTGGAGCGATGCGCAAGCCGGCGTGGTTGAGGTGGAAAAGGAGCTGACCCAGGCCGTAGCGAGCGGTGCGGATGTGTGGTCGGAGGAGGCGCAGGGGCTCGTCGAAAAGCACCGCGAAGCATTAAGCGCCTTCTTTCCCGTCACGCCGGCAAAGCACTTCTTAATCTCGCGCGGCTACGTAGCTGACGAGCGCTTCCGTGCCCATTATGAGGCGCAGCAGGAGGGGCTGGCCCAGTGGTTGGCGGACGCGATTGAGCATGCGGCTAAGGCGCAAGGAGTGGATACCGTAAACCCGGAGTGGAAATAATTAGCGGGCCGGAAGATAAATAAGCCGCTGACCACTAGAAAGGTCTAGTGGTCAGCGGTAACCGTGTCCCCGACAGGGATCGAACCTGCGACCTTCGGTACCGGAAACCGATGCTCTAATCCGCTGAGCTACGGAGACATCGCTGGGAAAATTCCCAACGATGTGATTTTAGCGCATGGGGTAGTGGGGGACTAAATCAACCCGGGGGCGTCGGCAGTAGTGACTTCGCCGGTGCGCAGGTAGTGCACGCCAATGTCATCAACGACCTTATTCTTAGAGGCAAAGTGCCCATGGCCAGGGCCGTGGACGGTGACTACACGCGACTGCATCGGCTTGGAGAGGCTCGTGTGGTATTGGTACGGCGTTTGTGGGTCGCCCGTTGCTTGAATCTGGAGGGGCTTGGTGGCGAGCTTGGAGCCGTCGAGAGGTGCCTGGCCCGTGACCGGCGCACGTCCACCACAGCCTGCGCCGGAGCCGTAGAGAGAGTTGAATTGGGTGAAGGGATCAGCGCTGACGAAGTTGGACCACAGGTAGCTCGGGTATAGCAGCGGATTTCCAGGCACGGTATTTTCATTACAGACAATGAGGTTCTGCATATTCGACGCCTGAGCGAGGAATTCTTGCTGTTTGCGCAGTGTCTCTGGGTCAGGCTGCTCGGTGTCCATGGGCTCGCTGCCATTCAAGTGCTTGGCAAAGGCATCCCATTGCGAAGGGGTCGGTACAACCAGGAGGCGCGTCATGTTCAGTAACGGGGAGGCTACTTGCAGGGCGTTGGGGTTTTGAATCTTCTGGCTGAGGAACTCCGCCTGCACGCGCAATGGGCCGGTGGCGGTCATAATGTCCGCACCGGGCTGACCGGCAAATTCGAGGCCTGGAGGTAGGTCACCAATCTTGGCGTTCGGTGGCAAGACGGTAGGGCGTACACCTGCCTCACGAGCTACCTTTTGAGACCACTTTTCATAGACCTGCAGCGGGGTGGTGCCGAGGTGGTACTTGGCGTCATTTTTGGCAATGAACCCAAAGAGATCATGCAGTCCCTTTTCATAGCCACGCTGTTGCGAAGCAAAGATGCCATTCCACGCCAGCTTGGGGCTCATGCCCGAATCCAACAGGACCTTGCCGGTATGCTCCGGATACTTGGTGGCGTAGGCGGAGCCGAGGTAGGTGCCATAGGAGGTGCCGGCAATGTCAATCTTTTCTTCGCCCAAGGCGCGGCGCACCATTTCCCAGTCCTGCAGAGTATTCGCGGTGGTCAGCGAGTTGGTATAGCCCGGGGTGTGCTTTTCGCAGGCATCGCGGGTGAGCTTACCTACCTGGAGGCTTTCTTGGAGCGGATTACTGGTGGCCGTGGCATCGCACTTTACTGGCGTGGAGCCGGGCAAGCCACGCGGTTGTACACCGATGGTGTCCCACTCATCGCGCACGGCCTGTGGCCATGGATTAGCGCTATTGCCGGCCCAACCATAGGCATCGCCACTTGGGCCACCAGGGTTGGTAAACAATGCGCCACGGCGGGCGCTTGGCTTTGCGGCGGGAACGCGCACGAAGCCGACGCTAATGGTGCCGGCCTGTGGGTTGTCGTAATACGTAGGCACGTCGATGCGGCCGCATTCGGCATTGGCGACGTCCACTTGCTCGGGGCAGTCTTCCCAGGAAATGGCGGGCTTGGTTTCTTGCGGAGCGGCCGTGGCAATCGGCGCGGTGACACCAAGGGCGACCGCAGCAGCTCCGAGCGTGGCCGCAAGCTTAGAAGAAAAAGAAAGCATAGGTTAGGTCTCCAGAATAAAAATGATTGGTAGACCTAGCCTATGCTTTTTTGATGCTTTTAGCATCATATTCACAGTAGGTGGGTGCCCTCACCGGCCGAGGCAGGAGAGGGGCTACACAGAACTACTTGACGATGACAACGATGAGGTCACGCGGGCCGTGCACGCCCTCGACACGAGTGAGCTCGATATCGGAGGTAGCGGATGGGCCAGAAATCCAGGTCGCTGGCTTCTCCGGGTTCATGCGGGAGATGACCTCAGGGATGCCGTAGACGATCTCATTCTGGTGGACGATGCACAGGTGGCGGTCCGGAACCAGGGTCAGTGCGCGACGGCCGCAACGCTCGTCAGACTCGAGCACGATAGTGCCGGTCTGCGCGGAGGTGACGTGGGAATAAGTAACCACAGCGTCGGTCTCGTTCAGGGTGCGCGGATCGACGGATTTATCGTCCGGCTTGGCGTCGAAGCCCTCGAAAAGGCTGGCGTCCATGCCTTCGGCGTAACGAATGTCGTTGCACTCGCGGTCCTTGAGGATCGTGGCGATGGTCTGCTTGAGCTCGCCTTCCTCGGTGACGTGCACCTCGGCCTTGTAATCCTCGAGTCGGTCAATGAGCATATCGCGCAGCTCGTCCGCGTTCAGGGTGCCCTCGTGGTGGTAATCGCGCGGGGCATCAACGTGGTCGGGGAGACCAGCCTGCTTCTGGGCGGAGCGGATGCGGCTTAGGATTTCCTGCTTTGCGTTCACTTTTTGGACTCCTCACGGGCCTCGGCAAGAAGTTCCTTGCCTTCTTCGGACTCGAACCACTGGCGGAAGGACTTCTTTGGCGGAACCGCGGTGTCGCGGCCCTCGGACCAACCGGACATAAACAGTGGAAGGGATTCGATGGTCTTGTTGGTGCCACCCAAGATGCGGCCCAAGGCGACCATGTGAGTTGCCTTGTTCCACAGCTTCGGGTTGCTCCACAGTAGCTGAATGGTCTTGAAGAGCTTCGGCTCGATTGGTGGGGTGGCGTGGGTGACCTTCTGGTGGCGGTTTTCCAAAATGACGTCGGAAAGCGGAATCTTCACCGGGCACACCTCGTCGCAGCGGCCGCACAGCGAGCACGCATAAGGCAGGCTGGCGGAAGGATCGTTGTGATCCTTCATGCCGGTCAGCTGCGGCGTCAGGGAGATGCCGATCGGGCCAGGGTAGACAGAGCCGTAGGCGTGGCCGCCGGCGCGCTCGTAGACTGGGCAAACATTCAGGCAAGCCGAGCAACGGATGCACTTGAGAGCCTGGTGGCCGATCGGGGAGGACAGGGCCGCGGTACGGCCGTTATCCAGCAGCACCAAGTGGAAGTTCTGCGGGCCATCGCCCTCAGTAACGCCGGACCACATGGAGGTGTACGGGTTCATACGCTCCGCGGTGGAAGAACGCGGCAGCAGCTGGAGGAAGACCTCCAGATCCTGGAAGGTAGGAACCAGCTTTTCGATGCCCATCACGGTAATGAGGGTCTCCGGCAGGGTCAGGCACATACGGCCATTGCCCTCGGACTCCACGATGTTGATGGTGCCGGTTTCTGCCACGCCGAAGTTGGCGCCGGAGATGGCAACCTTGGCCTGCATGAACTGCTCGCGCAGGAACTGGCGGGATGCCTCGGCCAACTCTGCCGGTTCTGCCTGCAGGGTGTCATCGGTATTCGGCATCTTGTTGAGGAAGATATCGCGAATCTCCGCGCGGTTGCGGTGGATAGCCGGAACCAGAATGTGGGACGGCTTATCCTCGCCCAGCTGCACGATGAGCTCGGCCAGGTCGGTCTCGCGAGCGTTGATGCCCGCTGCCTCCAGGTGCTCGTTCATGCCGATTTCCTGGGTGGCCATGGACTTAACCTTGACCACATCGGTCTCGCCGGTGGCGCGGATTAGGCCCTCAATGATCTGGTTAGCTTCCTTGGCGTCACGTGCCCAGTGGACGACGCCGCCGCGAGCCTTGACTGCCTCTTCGAACTGCTCGAGCAGCTCTGGCATGCGGGCGGCAACGTCTTCCTTGATGGCGGAACCTGCAGCGCGCAGCTCCTGCCAATCATCCAGCTCCTCCACAGCGTTGGAGCGCTTCTCACGAATGGAGGTGGTGGCGTGCTGCAGGTTGTGGCGCTGGGTGGCGTTATTCAGGCCAACGTGTGCCAGGGGAACAAAGGCCTTGCTGCCGCGCAGGTTGCCGTAGCCTTCCGGCGCGCGCGGTGGGGTGGTATCGAGGAAAGAGGTCATTAGAGCATCGTCTCCTTGGAGTAAGCGGCGGAGGTCGGAGTCCATGGGTGCTCCTTGGTGGAAGCCAGGATCTCAGCCATGTGAACGGCGCGGACGCCGGAACGCTGGCGGCTCAAGGCGCCGCCGATGTTCATCAGGCAAGAGGAGTCACCGCCGGTGACGAACTCCGCCTCGGTTTCCTTGATGTGGCGAGTCTTATCGGTGACCATCGCGCGGGATACCTCTGCGTTCTTGATGGCGAAGGTGCCGCCGAAGCCACAGCATTCTTCCTTATTCGGAAGGGTGACCAGTTCGATGCCTTCGACTTCCTGCAGTAGCTGCAGTGGGCGGTCGCCCAGCTTCAAAAAGCGCAGGCCGTGGCAGGAGGGGTGGTACGTCACGCGGTGAGGGAAGAATGCGCCCACGTTGGTAACGCCTGCCACGTCTACCAGGAATTCCGGTAGGTCCAGGGTCTTCTGGGTGGTCTTGCGGGCGCCGTCGACGTCGGCGGAGTTGCCGTAACGGTCGGCGATGCGCTCGTGCTGCTCACGAACGGCGCCGACGCAGGAACCAGAGGCAGCAACAACGTAGTCAATGGAGGGATCTGCGAAGGCATCCGCATAGGAGCGGATCATGCCCAGGGTTTCCTTCTGGTAACCGGTATTGATGTGCATCTGGCCGCAGCAGGTCTGCTCCTCCGGGAAGACCACCTCGTGGCCCAAGCGGGAGAGAACCAGTGCCGTTGCCTTTTGTACGTCCGGGAAAAGGGCGTCACCAATGCAAGTGGAAAATAGCGCAATGCGCATACGGTGCTCCTCGTTGATTCTTGACATGGGGGGGGTAGGCACAACCCTACTCCTTTTAAGCAGTACGTGCGTAATGCGTCCCTTTGTTGACCAGCAATTATTTCGCAATATCAATGTTGCAAAAAGCTCTTATCAAACGTTTGTCCTGCAAAGAGGAGTTTTCTGGCCCGGCCCTTTTCACACTTGACTTTTCAGTCCACTAGAATCGTGCGACATGACACCAGCTGATTTGGCCACATTGATTAAAGAAACTGCCGTTAAGGTCATGGAAAGCCATGAGCTTGATTCCTCCGTTTTGCCGGAAACGGTAACTGTAGAGCGCCCACGCAATCCTGAGCACGGCGATTACGCCACCAACGTGGCATTGCAGGTGGCTAAGAAGGCAGGTGCAAACCCGCGCGAGCTGGGCGGCTGGTTGGCAGAGGCCTTGGCGGACAATGATGCTGTTGCAGAGGCCGACATCGCGGGCCCTGGTTTCATTAATATTCGCCTAGCTGCCGACGCCCAGGGAGAGATCGTCACGCAGATCCTTCGCGCCGGCAAGGAGTACGGTTCTAACGATTCCTTTGCGGGTAAGAAGGTTAACCTCGAGTTTGTCTCCGCTAACCCGACCGGGCCGATCCACCTCGGCGGTACCCGTTGGGCGGCCGTGGGCGATTCCCTGGGCCGCGTGCTGGAGGCCTCTGGCGCGGAGGTCACCCGCGAGTATTACTTCAATGACCATGGCGGCCAGATTGACCGTTTCTCCCGTTCCCTGGTGGCTGCTGCGAAGGGCGATCCTACTCCGGAGGATGGCTACGGCGGAGCCTATATCCAGGACATTGCCCAGGCCGTCGTGGAGAAGAACCCATCCGCGCTAGAGGGCAGCGACGAAGAGGTCCAGGAAGCTTTCCGCGCAGACGGCGTGGAGATGATGTTTGCGCAGATCAAGCAGTCCCTGCACGAGTTTGGCGTGGACTTTGATGTCTATTTCCACGAGAACTCCCTCTTCGAATCCGGTGCGGTCGATGCCGCGCTGGAAAAGCTCAAGGCCGAAGGCCATATGTACGAGGCCGAGAATGCGTGGTGGCTCAAGTCCACCGTTTACGGCGATTCCAAGGACCGCGTGGTGGTCAAGTCCGATGGCAATGCAGCTTATATTGCAGGTGACATTGCCTACGTGGCCGATAAGTTCGACCGCGGACACGATTTGAATATCTACATGCTCGGCGCTGACCACCACGGCTATGTGCCACGCTTGAAGGCTGCCGCAGCCGCCTTGGGCTACAATGCCGACGCCGTCGAGGTGCTCATTGGCCAGCTGGTTAACCTCCTACGCGATGGCAAGCCAGTGCGCATGTCCAAGCGTGCGGGCACGGTCATCACCATGGAGGATCTCGTGTCCGCCATCGGTGTGGATGCTTCCCGTTATTCCCTGGTGCGTTCCTCTGTGGACCAGAGCATCGATATTGACTTAGGCCTGTGGGAATCCCAGTCCTCCGATAACCCCGTCTACTACGTGCAGTACGGCCACGCCCGTCTGTGCTCTATCGGCCGCAAGGCAGCCGAGCTGGGCGTCGATGCGGAAGGCGCGGATCTTTCCTTGCTCACCCATGATCGCGAGGGCGACCTCATCCGCACCCTGGGTGAGTTCCCAGCCGTGGTGGAAGAAGCCGCGCAGCTGCGCGAGCCGCACCGCATCGCCCGCTATGCCGAGGACCTCGCTGCAGTCTTCCACCGCTTCTATGACTCCTGCCAGGTTCTGCCCAAGGCTGGCGAGGACGAAGCTCCTATCCATGGTGCCCGCCTCGCGCTGGCACAAGCCTCCCGCGTGGTCTTGGCCAATGCCTTGACCATGGTGGGCGTGAGCACTCCGGAGAAGATGTAAGTGGCGGATTTCAATGAGCTGCCGGCCCACGTCTGGCCGCGCAATGCAAAGCGCGAGGAAGACGGCGTAGTAACCATTGCTGGTGTTCCGCTGCCGGATTTGGCGGAGGAATTCCAGACCCCGCTCTATGTCTTCGATGAAGATGACTTCCGGTCTCGCTGCCAGGATATGGCCCGCGCTTTCGGTGGACCCGAGCACGTGCACTATGCCTCCAAGGCATTCATTTCGAAGAAGATCGTGAACTGGGTCAATGAGGAAGGCCTGTGCTTGGATGCGGCCTCGCTCAATGAGCTCAAGATTGCCTTGGCCGCGGAGTTTCCGGCCGAGCGCATCACCACGCACGGCAACAATAAGGACGATGAATACCTGCGTTTGTGCGTAGACGCCGGCGTGGGCCACGTGGTCATTGATAACGAGCTCGAGCTGGAAGAACTCAATCGCATTGCGGGCGAGGCTGGCAAGGTCCAGCCGGTGATGATCCGCGTCAAGCCGGGTGTTGATGCGCATACGCACGAATTCATCGCCACGGCGCATGAGGACCAAAAGTTCGGCATTTCGCTCGCCACGGGTGCGGCCTTTGCTGCGGCCAAGCGTTGCTTGGAGGCGGACAACCTGCACCTGAGCGGCCTGCACTGCCACGTGGGATCCCAGGTCTTTAATGCGGAGGGCTTCAAACTTGCCGCAGAGCGCGTCATGGGGCTGTACCGCCAGATTTATACCGAGCTGGGCGTGACGCTGGAAGAGCTCGATCTGGGCGGCGGCTTTGGTATTCCCTACATGACTTATGAGGAGGCGCTGGATATCGAGCGCGTGGCCGGCGATATGCTCGGCGCGGTCAAGCACACCGCAGAGGAGCTGGGCATTGAGGCGCCCTTCCTCTTGGTTGAGCCCGGTCGCTCCTTGGTTGCCGGCTCGGCGGTGACCGTCTACCGCGTGGGTACCGTCAAGGATGTAGAAACCGGCAAGTCGGATCTGCCGCTGCGCCGCTATATCTCCGTCGACGGTGGAATGTCAGACAATATCCGCCCGGCACTCTATGGTTCGGCCTATGACGTGCGCGTGGTCAACCGCTTTAGCGATGGGGAAGAGGTGCCCTCCCGCGTGGTGGGCTTCCATTGCGAGTCCGGCGATATTCTCCTTGAAGACGGCGAGCTACCCAATGATATCCAGCCGGGAGACTTGATCGCCTTTGCTGCTACCGGTGGCTACCAGTACATGATGTCCTCGCGCTATAACGGTGCGGTGCGCCCGGCGGTCGTCGCCACGCGCGTGGGCCAGACCAAGCCCATGCTGCGCCGCGAGACCATCGAGGATCTTCTTTCCCTCGAAGTGGACTAGCCCGGCCACTCGGCCCCCGTCACAGCGCCTAATTTAATTCAGGGCCTGTGACGGGGACTTTTCTATCTGTTGACCCATTTACGGCGAAAGTAGACAGCTTGTTCTGTATAGTGTCCTGTATCCGCTTTTAGCGGGCACTAAACCTTTACCCCAACCGCACAATGGAGACGGATTATGGCTGCATCGACTAGCGAGCTTCAGGCACACGAGCATTCCGGCAAGGGCGAGGGCGAGACCGTTGGTATCGCGCTGCTGGGCTTTGGCACCGTTGGTGCTGAGGTCTTTCGCCTGCTGGGAGAGAATGCTCATGCCTTTGCTCACCGCATCGGTGGCCCAGCCGAGATTCGCGGCATCGCCATCCACAATAAAAATAAGCTGCGCCCGGGTGTGCCCCAGGAGTTGTTGACCGATGACGCCAAGGCGCTCGTCGCCCGCGACGATATCGACCTTGTGGTTGAGGTTATCGGCGGTATCGACTTCCCACGCGAGCTGGTGCTCGCCGCACTTAATTCCGGAAAGTCCGTGGTGACCGCCAATAAGGCCCTGGTTGCCGCGCACGCAGACGAGCTGGCGGAGGCCGCCGACCGCGCCGGTGTAGATCTCTACTTCGAGGCTGCCGTAGCCGCCGCGATTCCGGTAGTGGGCATGCTGCGGCGCTCCTTGGCTGGCGATCAGGTAGAGCGCATCTCCGGCATCGTCAACGGCACCACCAACTTCATCTTGGACGCGATGGAGTCCACGGGCGCTTCCTATGATGAAGCGCTGGCGGAGGCTACCCGCCTGGGCTATGCCGAGGCCGATCCCACCGCGGATGTAGAGGGCCATGACGCCGCCTCCAAGGCCGCCATCATGGCGTCTTTGGGCTTCCACACTCGCGTGAAGTTTGAGGACGTCCACTGCGAGGGCATTACCAAGGTCACCGCCGCGGATATCGCCGCGGCCAATGATGCCGGCTATTCCATCAAGCTGCTGGCCATTTGCGAGCGCCTTAAGCGTGAGGACGGCTCCGAGGCGGTCAATGCCCGCGTGCACCCCACGTTGGTGCCCAAGGAGCACCCGTTGGCCTCCGTGAGCGAGTCCTATAATGCCATCTTCGTCGAGGCCGAGGCCGCAGGTTCCCTGATGTTCTACGGCAATGGAGCGGGTGGCAATCCTACGGCTTCTGCCGTGCTTGGCGACGTCGTCGGGGCAGCCCGCAATATCGTCCACGGCGGCCGCGCCCCAGGCGAGAATACCTATGCCAACCTGCCTATTGCAGACTTTGGTGAGGTAGAAACCCGCTACCACATCGATATGGAAGTCCAGGACCGCACCGGCGTCTTGGCCGCCATCTCCGCCGTCTTTGCCGACAACGACGTTTCCCTGCGCACCGTGCGCCAGGAAGACGGCGAGGACACCGCCCGCCTCATCGTGGTCACCCACGCCGCGAAGGAGGCCGCCTTGGACACCATTGTGGCTGCCTTGGGCGAGCTCGAAGAGGTCAATGCCGTTCATTCCGTAATCCGCCTCGGCAGCTAGCCCAGCCAAATAGACTGGATAGCTATGAGCATCGAAGTTGAAGTCGGCACTAAAGCCATCGTGACCGTTCCCGCCTCCACGGCGAACCTGGGCCCAGGATATGACACCTTGGGCATGGCGTTGAGCCTGTATGACACCGTCGAGGCAGAGGTCACCACCTCGGGCCTTACGGTGGAGATTTTCGGCGAGGGTGCAGAAGACCTGCCGCGCGATGGCTCCCACTTGGTGGTCAAGGCGATTCGCTCCGCACTCTCGGCGGCCGACGCCACCGTGCCCGGTCTGCGCGTGGTCTCGCATAATAATATCCCGCAGTCGCGCGGCCTGGGCTCTTCCGCTTCCGCCGCAGTGGCGGGCGTGGCCGCCGGCAATGCGCTGGCGGGAAGCCCCCTAACCCAAGAGCAAGTGGTGCAGCTTTCTTCCGCCTTTGAAGGCCACCCCGATAATGCGGCCGCCTCCGTGCTGGGAAATGCTGTGGTGTCGTGGACCAATGTCCCCGTCGACGGCCATTCTTTGCCGGACTACCGCGCCGCATCCATCAAGGTGCACGAAGATATCCGCGCCACCGCGCTCGTGCCTGATTTCCACGCCTCCACCCAGGCGGTGCGCCGCGTCCTGCCCTCACACGTGACGCATTCGGATGCGGCGTTCAACGTCTCGCGCACCGCGGTCCAAGTGGCGGCATTGCAAAACTACCCGGATCGCCTGTGGGAGGGAACCCGCGATCGCCTGCACCAGCCGTACCGCGCGGATGTGCTTCCAGTGACCGCGGAGTGGGTCAACCGCCTGCGCAACCGCGGCTATGCGGCCTACCTATCCGGCGCCGGCCCCACCGTCATGGTGCTGCACACCGAGGATATTGAGGAGGGCATTCTTGCCGACGCCCGCGAGCAGAACCTCCGCGTCATCGACCTCACCGTGGCCGGCCCCGTCAGCGTGGAGCTTACGCAGGCTTAATCTTTAGCCGGCACACGTTGGGGTGCTGGCGCGGCACCAAGGTAATCGAGGTGTCATCATCGCTGGTTTCTTGCAGGAAGCCGGCGTGTACAGCGCACAGGAACGGCGAAGGCTCAAGCCCCGAAGAGACAAAGGGGCAAGCATGAAGCTCGATGTCGGTCGAGTCCGGCTTGGTGGCAGGATCAAAGCCCATATCGCGCAGGGTGGCAAAGAGCGTATCGAGCGCACCATCGGAGGCATCCGCGCCCGCAGCGCGCGCCCAGCGTCGCCCGATCTCTATGGCCTTGGCCGAGGCGGCGTCATCAAGCTCTTCCTTATCCGCCAGCATCGTGGTCAGCACTTCCACCAAGGTGATGTATTCCTCTGCCACCGCTTTATTATCCGGAATGCGGGCTTGGAAGATGAGGGAGGGGCGCCCGCGGCCCTTACTCGGCGCGGACACCACGTTGACGGCCCCAGCGTTGACCAGTTCATCGATGTGTCCGCGGGCGGTGTTGACGTGCATGCCTAGTTCCTCGGCAACGGTGCCGGCCTTGGCGCCTTCGGGGTGGCGTTGCACAGCGGTGAGGACCTCGCGCTGCTTGGGCGAGAGGTTGAGGGCCTCTGGAAAAAGTTCGGTGGTGGACCGGGGAAGTGAATCAGGCATGGTGGAAATCCGCCTTGGGGTCTGCGAATACAGAAAAACTAGTTGGGGTGGACAAAAACGTTTGCTTTAGACACTGTTAAGGATACGATGTTACCCGCCGCGACGCTTAAAGCGAACTCGCGGTCTACCGGTACTGTAGCCTCTTGGCCGCCCAGATCAACGCGCAGCTGCGCCGCTGCGAGGCTGGTGGCCTCGACGGCCAAGACGCGCGCTTCCCATTGATTGCAGGCCTCTGGGGCCGCGCCAATTGTGGCCGCATGCGGGGCAAAGGTCACCGCCACCTTCTGCCCAGGCTCAATAGACGCAGCCTCCTTAGTCGCCAGAACGGTAATATCGCCGCACGCGACCTCGACGGCGGACGCGCTGATCCCGGTCACGGTTCCTTCGAGGCGGTTGAGACCCGCTAGCGCCGCAACAAAGCCCGTTGGCGGTGCCTCAAGCAGACGCGCGGTAGCGCCGTGCGCCCGCACCTGGCCGGATTCCATGACCAGCATGTCCTGAGCCAGGTGCGCAATATCGAGCGCATCATGGGTGACAAGCAGCGTGGTACGGTCTGCGCGGGCCGCGTGCAAGAAGTGGCGCCACCTCTCGGCCGATTTCACATCGACTGCGGCAAGGGGTTCGTCCACAATCAGGACGGCCGGCCGTGCGGCTAGCGCGCGCACCAGCGCTACGTGGGCGGCCTGGCCGCCGGACAAGGCGGGAACGGGGACGTCGGCAAGCTCGTATAATCCCGCCGCCGCCAGGAGCTCCTGCGCACGGGTTTTATCGCGGGTGACCATGGCGACCGCCTCCACGGCTGTCGAGCGCGGCGGCAGGCCCGGACGCTGGGTGAGCAAGACGACGTCGGCGCACTCCGGGGAGACCTCCCCGCCGCTCAGACGCCCGGCAATGCGACCCATCAAGGTCGTCTTGCCGGAACCATTCGGGCCCACCACGGCCGTAATGGCGCGCGGGGAAAAATCCGTGCGCACACCGTCGACGGTCACAGACAGCGCCGGCGCATCAGTGGGACGGGTAAGGGTGCGCAGCTTATCGACGTCCAATTCATGCAATCGCCGCGCCTGCGGCTGGTAGTTCCGCCGCCGCAGGGCAGGCAGGCCCGCAAACGCCAGGCAGGCCAAGGCCAACCCGATAAGTAGCGCGGAGAGCACGTACGCGCCATCCGCATCGACTTCGCGCTCTAAATAAATGCCCAGCGGCATGGTGCGGGTGACCCCCGGCTGCGAGCCGGCAAAGGTCAGGGTCGTGCCGAATTCGCCCAGCGAGCGCGCGAAGGCCAACCCCGCGCCCGTGGCCAAGGCCGGGGCGATGGAGGGAAGGGTAATTTTGCCCAGGACCTCCCACCGGCCCAAGCCGACGCCGCGCGCAGAGGCGAGGATCTCCTGGTCCAGCTGGCGCAATGCCGAATCGACCGCGACCACCACAAAGGGCAGCGCCACAAAGGTCTGCGCCATAACGACTCCGGGGAAGGCGAAGGCGAAGTGGATGCCGAGGGCGTCGAGAAGCGGGGCCAGGTACCCCTTGCGGCCGAAAGCTGCGGTAAGGGCCAAGCCGCCCACCACCGGTGGCATGGCCAAGGGCAGGTAGACCAAGAGACGCACTACGGCGCTGCCGCGGCCGAGCTGCTGCACCCACAGGGCCAGCCCCAAGCCCAGTACGAGCGCAAGGATCATGGATTGGAAGGCTGCTGCCACTGAGATGAGCAGCATGTCCTGGTTCTCGTCGCGCGCGAGGTAGTCGCCTATGCGCGCCCACGGCACGCGCAGGCCAAGGGCGGCAACGGGGACGATGATGGTCGCTACCGCAATGAGGCCAATAAGGCCGATAAGAAGCGGGGCTTTGGGGCGAATAGGCTGTGGGGCGGACATAGTCTACTCCGCCGGGGTGAAGCCGCGCTCGCGCCAGGTGGACGCAAAGTCGCCGCTCAGGATATCGAGCACCGCGCGAGCCTGGTCGGGGTGGGATGCTTCTGCGGTAACGGCGCCCACAATCTGGTTAGTGAATTTCTCTGCCCCAGGAATGTCAATCACCTCGACATCATCGCCGGCCGCGGCGGCATCGGTGGAATAGACCCACCCAGCATCCGCCTCGCCCGAGGCGACCTTTCCTAAAACGTCGGCTACCTGGCGTTCTTGGGAGGATGGATGGACGTCCAGGCGCTTATCAGAGATGATCTGGGAGGAGATATCGCCGCAGGGAACTTGGGGATCGCAGAGCACGAAGTGGTCGGAGTGGGGCAGATCCTCCACGGAATGGATTCCCGCCGGGTTGCCCTTGGGCACGACCATGACCATGACATTGGTGGCAAGCACCTCGGGCGTGGCAACCGTGCCATCCTGCACCGCCTTATCCATGGTCTTTTTCGAAGCCGTGAGGAGAAGATCGGCCGGGGCGCCCTCGCGCAGCTTGCTTACCAAATCGGAGGAGCCGCCATTTTCAAAGCTCAGATTCACTGGCGGCTCCAGCTGGCCTGCGCGCTGAGTGAGTTTCTCATTGATGACGCGGGTGGAGGATGCAGCCAAGACATTGAGCGTGGCAGCATCCGCGTCCTGGGTGGAGGTCGTTGACGTTGGGGGAGCGCAGGATGTAAGCGCGAATGCGAGGGCGGCGAGGAGTGCGGCGGCGCGCTTCTTCATCTGCGGAGGGCTCCTTCTACTGCGGAGAGTGTGACCTATCCAGGATAGCCCTCCGCCCCGCGCGGGTTTAGCTCACGCGGGTGAACTTGATGTGGAAGTCGTTTTCTTCTTCCTTGAGGTAGTCCAGCTCGAAGTTCTCCTCGCGGGCCTCGACCTCCTTGAGCAGGGGAACCGGATTATGCGGGGCGATGAGGATCATGGACTCGCCTACGTTCAAGGTGTCCAGTGCGCCATGGATGGCGCCGTGGCGAACAGCGTGCGGAATTTCGGAGGCATTCAGAGTTGGGATGGAGTGTGGCTTATTGGCATCGGAGATGGGCAGTTGCATAGCGAGTGGTCCTTTCTTAAGGGGTGCGAGTTTCGCTCTGTAGCCAATATTAGTACGATAAAACCCGTGCAAAATAATAGCGTGGCGCATCGCCTCATCTTCCTCGCCTTCGCAGGTCTATCGTTGCTGGTAGGCCTGGCTGCGGGTGCCACCCTATTGGGGTTGACCGCCACCCCTGGCGCGTCTTTCGCCGCCGACCACGGACCACTCATGGTCTTCGGCTTCGTGGGCGGAGCCATCGGCCTTGAGCGCACCGTTGCCGTGCGCACCTCCTGGGCGTGGGCCGGGCCCGTCTGCCACGTTGCCGGCGTGCTGGGCATTCTCGCCGGCCTGCCGCGGGCGGTCCCCGCAGTGTGCTTTGCCGCCAGCTTCCTTGTCTTGGGCTTCATTTACGCCACCATCTATCGCCGTCAGGCGAGCCTTGCGATCTTGGTGCAGGCAGCTGGTGTAATCGGGGGAGTAGCAGCTGCTGCCCTGTGGGCCATGGGCCCGGGGTTCGCCGCGGCGATGCCGTTGTGCGTCCTCTACGCGGTGGCCACCATCATCGGCGAGCGCATGGAACTAGCGCGCGTCACCATGGCCGGAACCCGCGCCGAAAACCACCTGACCCTCCTAGTTCTGGGGCTGGCGGCGGCCAGCGTCATCTACGTGCTTTCCCCAGCGGTGGGCTATCGCGCCATGGGCCTGGTGCTCATTGCCACCGCAGCGGCCACCGCGCAGGTGGACGTGGCCAAGAATTTGGTGCGCTCTCACGGCCTGCCGCGCTACTCGGCGGCGTGCATGTTGGCCGGCTACGGCTGGCTCGCCCTCGGCGGTTACCTCTGGCTGCTGCACGGACAGTCCACCGGCTTTGCCTATGAAGCCTCAGTACACGCCATCTTCTTGGGCTTTGTCATGTCCATGATTTTTGCGCATGCTCCCATCATTTTCACCTCCGTTATCCGCCGCCGTTTGCCTTATCACCGGGTGCTCTTTGTGCCGGTGGCGCTCTTACACGGTGGCCTTGCGTTGCGCATCCTTGCCGATTGCGCCGAGCACACCACTGCCCTCCACACCGGCGGGGTGGTTACGATAATCGCAGTGTTAGTTTTTCTCGCCTGCGGGATTGCCCTGACCGGAAAGGAGGCGCGACGTGCGCATTCATGACGTATCCCTGGCCGCGCGCGGCCGCTGGCATACCCTGAGCGCCGCCCTTATTGGCTTGTGGATTTTTACCGGCCTCGGCCTGCTCATCGCTGCATCCTTGGGCGCTCCTGTGGTGTGGTGGGATATCATCCATCCCTTCACCATTGGCGCGCTGACCACGGCAATCATCGTCTTTTCCACCCATTTCACTGAGGCGTTGACCCGGACTGCGGGCGGGGACTATCGGGGCGTCGGCAGTCGCGTGGGCCTCGTGCAGCTCGGGCTTATCCTGCTGCTCATTGATAGGGCGGGGTATGACTGGGGCCCGCTTGCCGACGCCGCCTCTGCCCTCATCATCGCCGCCCTCACCTGGCACCTGTGGTTCATCGCGCGGCGCCTGCGCGGCTCATTGTCTGGTTCTTTTGCCGTGACCGTGCCCTTTTATATCGCGGCGTCTGTGTTCATGATTGTCTCCGTAGTGCTTGTCATCCTCAGCGGTAATGGGGTAGGCGAGTATTCCCTCCTTGTCGGCGCCCACTCGCGCGGCATGATCTGGGGCTTCGCATGGCTTACCGTCATCGGCACGGTGGTCACGTTGCTCCCCACGCTATCGGCCACCGCGATTTCGCCCACCGCTCGCGCGCGGTGTACTCGCGCGCTCATCGTGCACTGTGTTGGCCTGGCCTTGGCGATGGCGCTGTACGCGGTGGGCCTTACCCGCGCCGCAGGCGTGGCTCAACTGCTCGTGGTCCTGGCGGCGGTACTCATCATCCAGCCGGTGCTTGCCACCGTTATGGGGCGCTCGCCGCGGCTGACCACCGCCACCGTGGCCGTTATCGCCGGACTGCTGTGGGTGCTGGCGCTGTGTGCCGGTGACGCCATTTCCGCAGCGGTGGGTGCCTACCCGCGCGCCATCACCCTGATATTGCTGCCAGGCTTCCTCGGTGCCGGCCTCTTGCAGTTGGTCACCGGTGTCCTTCACCACTTGCTACCCATCCTTATCGGCGCACGCCCTAATACCACCGAGCGCACCGGCTACGCCCGTCTGCTGCTCATCAACCTGGGCGGAGTGCTGACATTGCTAGGCGCTACCGTGGCCGGGCTTATCATGATGGGGATAGGCCTTGCCGCCAACGTTATCGCCGTCGGCCGAGCCATCTACTTACAGAAAAGACTGGAGAGTTAAATGCTGAGCGTTTCTTCCTCACAACCTGCGGACAAACCCGCGCCGAAGGATTCTTCCTGGGCCTCGTGGCTGCTCATCGGCATCGCGCTGGCAGCGGTCATCGCGCTCGCGGTGGTCAATTCCACTGGTAAGGGCTCGGAGTCCGCGGCACCGGTATCCTCTGGCGAAACGCAGACCGTTGACGTGGGCGTGGATGGTATGGCCTTTACCCCCTCGTCCATCGACATCGATCCCGGCACCCACCTGGTGGTCAACTTCACCAACTCCGGCGACCAAGTCCATGACCTTAAGATTGGCGACGCCGAGACCGGCCGCGTCGACCCCGGCGAGACCGTCCAACTCGACGCTGGAGTCATCGACTCCTCCGAGGAAGGCTACTGCACCATCGCCGGCCACAAGATGCAGGGCATGACCTTCCAGGTCAACGTGGGAGACGGCGCCGCTGCAGGACATGACCATGCGGTGTCCTCAGCTAGCAACCCGCACGTAGACGTGCCAACCGCCGCCGAACTTGGCGCACAGCGCGACGAGTTTTCCGCCTTTGACGCCACCTTGCAGCCGGCCGCTGAGACGAAGACGCACAAAGAGACCTGGACGATGACCGAGGAAGTCGTGGAGGTCGCCCCCGGCATCAAGCAGATGCGCTGGCTCTTCAACGGCCAAGCCCCTGGTCCCACCCTGCGCGGCAAGGTGGGCGATAAGTTCGAAATCACCATCAAGAACGAGGGCTCCATGGCCCACTCCATTGACTTCCACGCCGGCGAGGTCAACCCAGATAAGACCATGAAATCCATCCAGCCGGGCGAGGAGTTGACCTACAAGTTCACCGCGAACCGCTCCGGCATCTGGATGTATCACTGCTCCACGATGCCCATGTCCCTTCACATCGCCAACGGCATGGCCGGCAATGTCATCATCGATCCGCCGAACCTTAAGCCCGTTGACGCGGAGTATAACTTCATGGCTACCGATGTCTTCCTAGGCGAGGAATCCACTGGCGCCGACGCCCAGCGCGTTGCCGACGGCCGCTTCGACCTGATGGCCTTCAACTACTACCCCGGCCAATATGACGCAGAGCCCATCAAGGCCAAGGTAGGCGATACCGTCCGCCTGTGGCTGACCAACCTAGGCCCCGACCAGCCGTTGAGCTTCCACGTTGTGGGCGAGCAATTCGATACTGCCTACAAGGAAGGCGCCTACCTCATCAAAAATGAGGACTCTACCGGCTCGCAAGCCCTAGACCTCCTCCCGGCGCAAGGCGGATTCGTTGAGATGACCTTCAACGAGCCCGGTACCTATTCCTTTGTCAATCACATCATGACTAACGCGGAGAAGGGCCAGCACGGCAAGTTCATCGTTACCGAGTAGCCCTCCAGCGGTACGGCCCCTCCCGCTCCTCCCGCCCTTCGCGCTTACCAGCGACCGTTCGTGGTCACATTTGATGCCCACCGTGAGCGCGAAGGGCGGGTTTGTGTATTCGTCCATCCCTCGCGCTCACGGAGGCGGCGATTTCGCGCTTGCTGCGGCTCTCAGTGAGCGCGAAGGGAGGGGAGGCGGAGACTTCTCCCTTGGCGGTCACCGGCGGAAGTGGAGGACTAGCCGAGCGGCTGCCGGTGAGCGCGAAGGGCGGTGTGGGGAGGGAACGCAGGAACCTCGCGCAGCTCCGCACGGGTGTCGTAGTCGCGTTCGGCGCCGGTGCCGGGAATCTCGATGAAGTTGGCGCCACGGATGAGGCGGCGGACGGAGACGTTCCGAGTCGTAGGAAGGGATTCGAGCTGAGAGTGGAGCGCGGGAGCGCGCCAGAGGGAACACAGCGGCTGGAGGTATCCGTCGGCGGCACGGGTGAGGACGGCATCGGCCGAGGAGGAGACGAGCGCCGAGTGCAGGCGGGGAAGCATTAGCGGCGAATCGGGGGCATCCACGGCGAAGAGGGCGAGCTCGGAGCAGTGGGATAATGCCTGGGCGCCGGCCGCGATGCCGGCGACGGGACCACCGTAGAGCGGTGACTCGCAGACCTGGGGCACGCCAAGGCGATGCGGAGAGACGGCCACGGTCGGCGTGCCGTAGGGAAGCTGGGCGAGCAGGCGGTCGATAAACCGCGTGCCGTGGACAAAAAGGGAGGCCTTATCGGTGCCGCCCATGCGCCTGCCGTGGCCGCCGGCGAGGATGACCGCGCCGAGCATTAGGACTCCGGGAGGGTGCGGGACCAGTCCCCGGAGCGGCCGCCGGATTTCGCCACGATTCCGCAGCGGCGGATAAACGCGGAGCGGTCCACGCCCTTGACCATGTCGATAATGGCGAGCGCGGAAACGTTCACGGCCGTCAGCGCCTCCATTTCCACGCCGGTGCGGTCGGCGGTGCGGACGGTAGCGGAGATGGACACGTGGTCGTCGGCAAGCGTGAGTTCGACTGCGCAGCCGTGTACGCCGATGGTGTGCGCCAGCGGAAGTAGCTCGGGGACCTTCTTGGCGGCCGAGATTCCGGCAATGCGGGCTACCGCGAGGACATCGCCCTTAGGCACGGTGCCATCGCGCAAGGCGGCCATGACCTCCGGAGAACAGGCGACCTCGCCCTCCGCAGTGGCGGTGCGCACCGTGGGCTGCTTCTCGGTGACGTCGACCATGTAGGCGGCGCCGTCAGAGTTCAGATGGGTAAATTCCATGGTTGCTCCTTAATACAGATAAACGGTGATGTCCTCGCCCATGGCTGGGGGCTCGGAGTCGATGAGGCAAAAGCCAGTGGTGCCGGCCAGGGACACGACCCGGTGGCTGCCGTGGGGCAGGTGCGAGGTGATGGCGGGCGCTGCCTGAAAGTCTACGGTGACGGGAACAATGGTCGGCCGTCCGCGGGAGGCGGGAAGGGGAGATTCCACTCGGGCGCGCAGGTTGACCCGCTGGCGTGGCGCGGGGTGTCCGGACAGTGCGGCGATAAGTGGCCGGGCATAAAGCTGGAAATCGACGAAGGCTGCCACGGGATTGCCGGGCAAGCACAGCACCGGGGTGTCATTCCACAGGGAGTAGCCCTGCGGGGCACCTGGGCGCTGGTCGACGTGCCCGAACCACGCGGAATCCGTGCGCCCGAGTACGGTGTGCACGACGTCGAAGGCGCCGGCTGATACGCCACCTGAGGTGATGATGAGGTCGTGGGAGGAGGAAAGCTCATCTAGCGCAGAGGCTAAGTCCGCAGGGGCATCACCCACGTGTACGTGTGCGTCTGCCCCTGCAAGGGCTGCGAGCATCGGGCCATTGGAATCCGGCAGCTGGCCGGGGGCGAGCTCCGCGGGGGAAGTGACGAGTTCTTCGCCGGAGGAGATGACCGCGATGCGTGGGCGCCGGTAGGCCGTAACGGTATATACGCCGGCGGAGGTGAGTGCGGCGATGACGGCGGCGTCGATAAGCGTGCCGGCGGTGGCGACTGGCGCGCCGGGCTGTATGTCCTCGCCGGCGGGGCGGATATGTGATTTGGTGGGGGCCTCCGTGATGGTGACCTCGTCCGGAAGTGCTACCGGGCCGGCCGGGGTGGTGGTGTTTTCTACGGGAACGACGAGCATTCCTGCGGTATCGGCCACGGGGGCGCCGGTCATGATGCGAACGGCGTGGCCGGCGGGCACATCGATGGGAGCCGAGCCGGCCGGTACATCGCCGGCGACGGGGAGGGTCCATGGTGCGGAGGAGGAAAGATCCGCGGCGTGGACGAGGAAGCCATCCATGGCCGAATTGGCATGGGGCGGCACGGGGAAGCGCGCGGTGGCGTCGGCGGCGAGGACGCGGCCGATGAGGGAGGCGTCGACGGGCGCGGACTCGGCCGGCGGCGTGGAAGCCAGCGCGAGTACGGCATCGAGGTGCGCGGAGATGCTGCGGGGCGTGGACATAAGACTCAGGTTAGCCGCCGATGGCGGACATCGGACGGTCCGGTTGGAGAAAGCCCTCGTCATCAATGCCATGACCGGGCTTTTTGGTCCACATTTCCCCGGCCCAAGCCTCCATGATATCCTCATCGCTCGCGCCGGAGCGCAGCAGGTCTCGCAGTGGGGTTTCGGAATTGCCAAAGAGGCAATTGCGAATGGCGCCATCGGTAGTAAGGCGGGTGCGGTCGCAATCGCCGCAGAAGGGGTGGGTGACCGAGGCAATGATGCCCAGCGTGCCGCGCGTGCCATTCGGAGCGCTGACCTCCCATAGGGCGGCGGGGGCGGAACCGCGCGGTTCGCGTGCCGGCTCCATGGAAAAATGGGTGCGCAGGCGGGCGAGGATGTCTTCGGCCGTGACCATGTCCTCGCGGCGCCATTGCTCGCGGGGCCCGAGCGGCATCTGCTCGATGAAGCGGAGCTGGGCGCCGTGGTGGACGGCATAGTCCGCCAGGGGAACGATGTCTTCTTCGTTTACCCCGGGCATGACCACGGCGTTGATCTTAATGGGATGCAGGCCCGCGGCATCCGCGGCGGCGATGGCCTGCAACACGTGGTCGAGCCGGTCGCGGCGAGTGAGCGCGGCGTAGCGCTCGCGGTCGATGGTGTCGAGCGAGATATTGATGCGGTCGAGCCCGGCCGCGGCGAGGGCGCCGGCGCGCTTTTCTAGGCCAAGACCGTTGGTGGTCAGCGCGGTGGATGGGGAGCGGCCCTGGTCGGTGCGCAGCTGCTTGGTCGCGGCAATAATTTTCTCCAGCGACTTGCGCAGCAGGGGCTCGCCGCCGGTAAAGCGCACTTGGCGGATGCCCAGCTTGCCGACGCCTATCCGGATCAGCCGGATGGTTTCCTCATCGCTCAAGGTTTGCTCTGTGGGCATCCACTCTAAGCCTTCGGCCGGCATGCAATAGGTGCAGCGCAGGTTGCAGCGATCCGTGAGCGAGACGCGCAGGTCGCGGGCTTGGCGTCCATAGCGATCCAACAGTGCGCGCGTGCCATCAGCGGCCGGTGCAGGCAGATCCGCCGGCGGTTTCGCTCGGCCCACGGTAGGCAGGGGCAGGGAAACGACGGGCTGCTGGGAGGAAGAGGTCATTGGTGCCAGTCTAAGAGAGGGGACGAGGTACACCAAGCTGCAACGGCGACTGACGCGAATTTATTCCTAGTTTTCCCGGCTTAAATCGGCGGCGTTGGTGGCATCGAGGCGCTGGGATTCGCCTGGGCCCTTGAGGCGGATGATGTTGTACTCACCTTCTGCCAGGTGGGCGCGCAAATCTTTCTTATCGAACTTGCCCACGGATGTCTTATCGATGGACTTCACAAAGGTCCAATACTCCGGCAGCATCCAGCTCGGCAGTTCCTTGCGCATGCTGGCGCGCAGGCGCTCTGCGGTTTCGATGGTGGGCGAGGCGCCCTCGGCCAATACTGTGACGGCGAGTGGGCGCTCGACCCATTGCTTATCGGGGTAGCCAATCACGGCGGCCTCGACGACAAGCTCGTCAGACATGATGAGGTTTTCTAGCTGCACGGAATAGATCCATTCGCCGCCGGAGCGAATGACATCGCGGGCGCGGTCCTCCACGGTAAGGAAGCCGTCCTTGGTAACAGAGCCGACGTCGCCAGTGCGCAGCCAGCCATCGGCGGTGAACTTATCCTCCGCGGCCTCGACTTGTTTGCCGCGGAATTCGGAGGCGATTTCGCCCGGCTCAGCGGTGGGCGAGTGGTAGTAGGAACCGGTGACTAGGTTGCCGCGCACCTGCAGCTCGCCGGCATTGCGGTCGGTGCGGGCGACAACTTGCCCGTCGTTGACCACGCGGTATTCCAGTGAGGCGGGGATGCGGCCTTGGGATACGCGGTAGGCCCAGCGGGTATCGCCGGAGGCACCTTGGGGCGGGCGGGCAACGCTGCCCACGGTGGAGGTTTCCACCATGCCCCACACGTGGACCACATCGACGCCGTAGCGCTCCTCCCACATCTTGATCAGCGTCGGCGGGACGGGGGAGCCGCCGGCGTAGATCTCGGTGAGCGTCATGCGCTCTGGTGGATGGTGCATGTAGTGGACAAAGAGCTGAATCCAGATGGTGGGCACGCCGTGTGCCACGCGCGGAGAGGTAGCGGCGATGGCTTTGGCTAGGGTGGGGGCGGACACGTCGGCGTCGGGAAGCACCAGCGGGGTGCCCGTCATGAAACAGGTGAAGGGAACGCCCCAGCTGAGCACGTGGCAGATAGGAATGCAGCACAGGAAGGTCTCGCCGTGGGTAATGCACAGCGAGTCCGAGGAACGCAGCTGCATGGCCTCTAGGTAGAGGGACCGGTGCGAATACAGCACTCCCTTGGGAGCGCCCGTGGTGCCCGTGGAATAGCACAGCGCCGCGGCCGTGCGCTCATCTAGTTCGGGCCAGTCATAGACGGTTGAGCGGCCGTCGATAAGAGCCTCGTAGGAATACACCTCAACCCCGCGGGGGAAAAGGTGGGCAAATTGCTGCGCTGGTTGGGCGCCGGTGATGATGACGCTTCCCACGGAGTCGGTGCCTACGAGCACCTTGCCTAGCTGCTGCGCCAGGCGGGGATCGCACACGATAGCGGAGATTTCCGCATGGTTAATAATGTGGCGAATCTGGTCATTCATCAGCTGTTTATTCAGCGGGGCGAAAATTGCGCCTTTGCAGGCGGTGCCGAACATTACCTCCAAGTGCTCGGCGCAATTCCACATAAAGCTGCCCACGCGCTCATCGCTGGTGATGCCCAATTCATCGTGAATGGCGTGGGCGAACGCGGCGGCGCGGGCGGCGATATCGCGGAAGGTAACTTCCTCGGCCGGATCGAATTCCGAGCCGGTGCCCTCACCGTGCCAGGTGGTAACCGTGGTGTCCCCGTGTACCGAGGCACCGTATTCCAAAATGCGGGTCAGGGAGAGGGGGATATCCATCATCGTGGAAAGCATGCCTCTACTGTAGCGGTGTCATGGTGCGGGCGTTGCGCCCTATGCGTTATACTTGTTCGCGACTGGTAGGAAACCGGAAAGTTTTAGCTCCCCTTTCCTATGCATTCGGGCCCAGAGAAGTATTTTTGCCCGCAGTCGTTTCTTGATTTCTTCCGGTTCGCGCACTAGCTGTGCGAAGTCTCCTCGAGGACACGGAAGAGGCCTCATACTTATTGCCCGGCAGGACGCACATGCGCCTTGGCACGAGGGCGAGAAGTCCTAGAAAAATACACATTGGCTTCCAGTGCAACGCCGCGAGCATAGGCTGCGGCGGCTCCCGCATAATCGGACCTGGTCAAGCAACGAAAGGATATCCGTGAGCGAAACGGACAACACCGCAGCACAGGATCTTGCATCCCTGAAGCTGCCGGAATTGCGCAAAATGGCCGCAGAGCGCGGCCTACGTGGTGTCTCTGCCCTGCGCAAGGGGGATCTCATCACCGCCATCAAGACCGGAAAGGTTCCGCCTAAGGCCAAGGCCAAGGTGGAAAAGGCCGCTCAGGTAGAAAAGGCGGACAAGGCAGAGAAGCCTGAGAAGGCAGATAAGCCGCGCAATAAGGCGCAGGATGAAGCGCCGCACAAGGCGGAAAAGCAGGAAGAATCCAGCGAGAAGAAGGATAATCGCCAGCAGGGCTCTGGTGAGGAGCAGCGCTATGAGTCGCGCTCCCAGGCCCGCCGCGCTCGCCGCAACCGCGCCCGCCGCCAAGAGCGTCAGGAGCGCCAGGAACGCCAAGAGCGCGAGGAGCGCAACCGCAACGAGGAGCAGGGCGGCACTAAGGACAGCCGCGACAAAAACTCCCAGGACGGCTCCGATAGTCAGGGCGAGAAGAATGACCGCGGCGATAATAAGCAGCGCGGCAACCGCCATGAGGACAACAATAACCACGAGCGCGGCAACCGCCGTGGGCGCCGCAACCGCCGCAACCGCCGCGGCCGCGGAAATAACAATGACAATACCGGCGGCAACGATTTGCAGGTCCGCGAGGGCGATGAGCTGCAGGCCGTCGGCGGCATCTTGGACGTCGTAGACAATAATGTCGCCTTCCTGCGCACCACGGGCTACCGTGCCGCGGCTTCCGACGTCTTTGTGAACAACGGCATCGTCCGCCGCCTGGGCCTGCGCTCTGGTGACGCCATCACCGGCCAGGTCAAGGTCTCCGGCCCGACGCATACGCACGGCAATGGCCGCAACCGCCGCAAGTACAACCAGCTGGTACAGGTCGATACCGTCAACGGCATCGATCCGGAAGGCGCAAAGCAGCGCCCGCACTTTAATAAGCTCACCCCGCTGTACCCGAATAAGCGCTTGCGTTTGGAGACGGATCCGAAGATCCTCACCACCCGCGTCATTGACCTCATCATGCCGATTGGTAAGGGCCAGCGCGCGCTTATCGTCTCCCCGCCAAAGGCCGGTAAGACGACGATTCTGCAGAATATCGCCAACGCGATTTCTACCAATAACCCGGAGTGCTACCTCATGGTCGTCCTTGTAGACGAGCGCCCTGAGGAAGTTACGGACATGCAGCGCTCCGTCAACGGTGAGGTAATTGCCTCCACCTTTGACCGCCCGCCATCAGAGCACACCTCCGTGGCGGAGCTGGCTATCGAGCGCGCCAAGCGCCTGGTGGAGCAGGGCAAGGACGTCGTGGTCCTGCTGGATTCCATTACCCGCCTGGGCCGCGCTTATAACAATTCCTCCCCGGCTTCTGGCCGCATTCTCTCCGGCGGTGTGGACTCCAATGCGCTCTACCCACCAAAGCGCTTCCTGGGTGCCGCCCGCAATATCGAAGAGGGTGGTTCGCTGACGATTATCGCCACCGCCATGGTGGAGACCGGCTCTACCGGCGATACCGTCATCTTCGAGGAGTTCAAGGGCACGGGCAACGCCGAGCTGAAGCTGGATCGTGGCATCTCTGAGCGCCGTGTCTTCCCGGCTGTGGACGTCAACCCGTCCGGTACTCGTAAGGACGAGCTGCTGCTCGTTCCAGAGGAGGCACGCATCATGACCAAGCTGCGTCGCATCCTCTCCGCCTTGGACTCCCACCAAGCCATTGACCTGCTCATTAAGCAGCTGAAGAAGACCCGCTCCAATGGCGAGTTCTTGATGCAGGTGGCCTCCTCGGCCCCGATGGCTGCGGATAAGGATGAAGAAGATTATGTCTAATCAGGTTTCGCTCGTTGATGACATCGTGTCCGAGTACCAGGGCATTGAGATGCAGATGGCCGATCCGGAAGTAGCCGGTGACCAGAAACAATTCCGCAAGCTCTCCAAGCGCTACGCGGAGCTGCGCCCCATCATCATGGTCAATGATGAGCTCACCCAGGCGCGCGAGGATCTCGCTGATGCCAAGGAGATGGCCTACGAGGATCATGACTTCCAGGAGGAAGCGGACCGCCTAGAAAAGTCCGTGGAGAGTTTGGAAGAAAAGCTCGCTGACCTGCTCGCGCCGCGCGATGAGCAGGATTCCGAGGACATCATTATGGAAATCAAGGCCGGCGCGGGCGGCGAAGAAGCGGCTCTCTTTGCCGGCGACTTGGCCCGCATGTACGAGCGTTATGCGGACAAGACGGGCTTTAATTGGGAGGTTTTGGGCCTCAATGAGTCCGATTTGGGCGGTGTGAAGGATATGACCATTTCCTTCCGCTCCAAGTCCCCGTCGCGCGATGGTGCATGGTCCGTATTCAAGTTTGAGGGCGGCGTGCACCGCGTGCAGCGTGTTCCGGTTACCGAATCCCAGGGCCGCATTCAGACCTCTGCTGCCGGCGTGCTGGTCTACCCGGAGCCGGAAGAGGTCGAGTCCGTCAATATCGATGACAAGGATATTCGCGTCGACGTCTACCGTTCTTCCGGTAAGGGCGGTCAGGGCGTGAACACCACCGACTCCGCGGTGCGTATTACCCACCTGCCTACTGGGCTTATCGTGACCTGCCAGAAGGAGCGTTCCCAGATTCAGAATAAGGCGCGTGCGCTGCAAGTTTTGCAGGCCCGTCTGGATCAAATGGAGCGCGAGGCGCGCGAGGCTGAGGCCGGCGAGCAGCGCGCCTCTCAGGTACGCACCATGGACCGTTCCGAGCGCATCCGCACCTATAACTGGCCGGAAAACCGCATCACGGATCACCGCATTGGTTACAAGGCCAATAACCTGGACTCCGTGCTGAACGGTGACATGCATGACCTTATTAAGGCCTTGCAGGACCAAGAGCGCGCCGAGCGCCTCGAGGCCGAGGGCTAAACCAGCGTGGAAAACACGTATGGACGGGCGCTGCGCCGCGGGGTGCAGCGCCTTCGTGCTGCCGGGGTGGCCAGCCCTGAATGGGATGCACGCATCCTGGCCGCGCACCTCATCCACTGCGGCCACATGAATATCCCGCTCGATCAGGCTCCTATGCCCGGCTTCGACGTGGCCTATGATGCGCTGCTGCGCCGCCGGGAAGCCCGCGAGCCTTTGCAGTACGTACTAGGCAGCGCCTGGTTCGGCCCGCTGGAGCTCAAGGTGGGCCCGGGCGTGTTTATCCCGCGGCCGGAAACCGAGGTGATGGCGGACTGGGCGGTGCGCAACGCAGATGGCCCGCGGCTGGTAGATCTGTGCACCGGCACGGGCGCTTTAGCGCTCTATCTGCACCACTATCTACCGGAGGCGCAGGTGAAGGCAGTAGAGCTTGCCGACGCCGCCCTGGCTTACACCCACGCCAATGCCCGTAACACCGGGGTAGAGGTCATCCAGGCTGACGCCACGGCCGACGATACTTTGGCGGAATGGAATGGGACCGTGGATCTCCTCGTGACCAACCCGCCCTACGTGCCAGAGACCCCGGATCTTGATCCCGAGGTCTATCATGACCCGCATAACGCGGTTTTTGCCGGAGCGGATGGGATGGGGGTCATTTCCGGCCTTATCCCGACCATTGCGCGCCTTGTGCGCCCCGGCGGCAAGTTAGCCATCGAACACGACGATTCCACGAGCGAGGCCGTACAAGCCGCGTTGGCCCGACACGGCGGCTTTGAACAGATCGCCCCGCTGCAAGACCTGACGGGAACGCCCCGCTTTGTCACTGCGGTGCGCGGGGTAGACTAAGACACCATTGAGGGCAAGAAGGGGAAAAGATTATGCAAGGAAAGATTTTTAACTGCGCCGATGATGCCGAGCGCGAAGAGGGCATGAACATTGCGGTCAAGGCTGCGCAATCCGGTCGCCTTGTGGTTATGCCCACCGATACGCTCTACGGACTCGGCTGCGATGCCTTTGATAATGATGCTGTAGCCAACCTCTTGGCCACCAAGCAGCGTGGCCCGGATATGCCGGTGCCGGTTTTGGTGGGTTCCTGGGATACCGTTCGCGGTCTGGTAGCTTCCTATACGGATACCGCGCGTGACTTGGTGGAGGCCTTCTGGCCCGGTGGCCTGTCCATCGTCGTTCCGCAAGCGCCGTCTCTGCCGTGGAATCTGGGCGATACCCGCGGCACCGTGATGCTGCGTATGCCCTTGCACCCCATCGCCATCGAGTTGCTGCGCGAGGTTGGCCCCATGGCAGTCTCCTCCGCCAATATTTCTGGCCACCAGCCGCCGACCACGGCGCTTATGGCCAAGCAGCAGCTAGGTAAAGCCGTAACGGTTTACTTGGATGGGGGAGAGACGGCCGTCGGCAAGCCCTCGACCATCATTGATCTCTCCGGCGAGCGCCCATACCTCCTGCGCGAAGGCGCGCTTTCGGCCGAGGAAATCGGCGAGGTCATTGGCGTCGACGCGCAGACCCTGCGCACCCGCCCACAAGCTTAAGGAGGCATTCGCGTGAGCGGCAGTGGTGTCCCGCTGCGCGAGCTGGCCCTCGTCATCCTCGTCGCAGCAGCATTTACGTATCTCACCACCGGTGTGGTGCGCTCCTTTTTGGTGCGCACTGGCCGCGTGGCGGAGATTCGCCTGCGCGACGCCCACACACAGCCCACCCCGCGCATGGGTGGGGTGGCGATGTTTACCGGCTTCGCGGCGGCGATATTCCTCGCAGCCCAGCTTCCAGCCTTGACTCGGGGCTTTATGCCCGTCACTCCGGAGATGAATGCGGTGCTCTGGGCGGCCCTGGCGCTCGTGCTCGTCGGAGTGGTTGATGACTTGGTGGAACTGAGTGCCATAGTGAAGCTTTTTGGCCAGCTCTTTGCGGCCACCTTGATGAGCGGACTGGGCCTTACCTGGACGCTGCTTTTCATCCCTTTTGGCGGCGGCACCACGGTCGTCCTCGACCAATTACAAAGCACCCTGCTCACCGCATTCTTTACCGTTTTGCTGATCAATGCCATCAACTTTGTCGACGGACTCGATGGCCTAGCGGCAGGCCTTGGCATGATTGCGGGCGGGGCAATTCTGGTCTTTTCCTTGACCGTTCTCCACGACCAAGGCGGTGCAGTCTCGGCCTACCCACCGGCCATCATCAGCGCTGCCTTGGTGGGAATGTGCGCTGGATTCTTGCCGCATAACTTCGAACCGTCGCGCATCTTCATGGGCGATTCTGGCTCGATGCTTATTGGTCTCTTGCTCGCTGCGGCCTCGACTTCCGCGTCTGGCAAGATCAACATGTCGCTTTACGGCACGGTGGACATTGTCGCTTTGATGTCTCCCATCATCGTGGTGGCCGCAGCGGTGTTTATTCCAGTCCTGGACCTTGTCTGGGCCGTCATTCGCCGTCTGTCCCAGGGACGGTCACCGTTTGCTGCGGATAAGGCGCACATCCATCACCGCCTACTCTCGCTCGGCCATACCCACCGCCGGACCGTGCTGGTTCTTTACCTGTGGGTCTCCGCCGTAGCCTTCGGCGCGGTGTCCTTTTCCATCGTGCCCGCGTCGGTGGCCATTGGCGTCACCATCGTTGCCTTGCTCCTCGCGTTCGCGGCGACCCTCGTGCCTTTGCGCCAAGGAAAGATTGGGCCTGCCGCGCGAGAGACCGTCGTGGTGAAGGAATCCGAGCCCTCGTGAGGTAGGGTGTGTAGCCGTGAGTGAAGCACAAGCGACTACGCAACCCTCGGAATTTGATGACCACCGCCGTCCCATGCAAAGGGCGGTCAAGCTGGGTGGTCTTGCCCTGCTGGTTATCACGGTGGTCTCCTTGGCCGTCTGGGGCGGTATCAGGGGTCTCCCCGGCATTTGGGGAGTCCTGGTCGGTGCCGCTATCGGTGGCGGCTTCGTCTTGTTCACCGCTTTGTCGGTTTTGCTGACCGCCAATACCACTCCTGCCAACACCATGGCCGTGGTGCTGGGCGGTTGGCTGCTCAAGGTCATCGTCTTGGTCATGGTGCTTCTCGTAATCCGAGATATGGATTTCTATGACACCATGGCGCTGTTCGTAACCGTCATGCTGGCACTTTTTGCCACCTTGGGCACGGAGGTGTGGGCAGTAGTTACCTCGCGCGTCACCTACGTCTCGTAGTAGGGAAGAGGCCTCCTAAAGGGCCCACCGCTTTTCTGGAAGGAAAGGTGGTGGGCCCTTTTGCTTTGCGTGCATGCAATCGTTTCTGTCGTGGTTACCCCCGTCAAGGTGGGGAAATAGGCAAGTGTGATGAACTCCACGTAGCAGGATTTAGGCAGAATGTGGCCTTTTTGTTGTGAATTTGTGGCGGAATTGAGCCCGCAGCGGTGAAACTAGGGGCGTTAGTGGCCCCCCACGTGCGAAAACTCTTGATCTAACTGATACGCTTTTCTTCGGGTTACCGCGGGCTAGCACAAAAGCTGGCTTTCGCAGCGGTGAATCCCTGTCTTGCGCACGCTGATGTGCGACGGAGTCCGTGTGTGAGGCAGAGAGTTTGAGACGTCCATCGCACCACACGGCCTTCGACAAGCTGTGTGGCCCGAACACGGGAGAGAACGCTGAGCGTTACAACATTGGCCATGAAGGGTAGCTTCCACGCACCCGAACTGGACCCAGAATTTTTCCCGGGGCACGTAACCGATGATGGCGGAGTCGTTGACCTCTGGTTGAGCGATTTTGCCAACGGTTGGTTCGCTTTGGATCGCATCATGCTCGTTCGCCTTCTGATGGCGGCCGTGCTGGTGCTCCTATTTGTTGTCGCCTTCAGGAACCCCAAGCTGGTTCCTAAAGGAATTCAAAACGTAGGCGAGCATGCGATTGACTTCGTGCGAGTTCAGATCGCAGAAGACATCTTGGGCAAGAAGGAAGGACGTCGCTTCCTTCCACTTTTGGCCTCTATCTTCTTTGCAGTTTTGTTCTGGAACCTCACAACTATTGTGCCGGGTCTGAACATTTCTCCGAACGCCCGTATCGGTATGCCAATCGTCTTGGCAGCTGTTGCGTATATCGCCATGATTTACGCCGGCGCTAAGCGCTATGGCTTTGGCAAGTTCATCAAGTCCTCGGTGGTTATTCCTAACCTGCCGCCGGCCTTGCACATTCTTGTCGTGCCGATTGAGGCTTTCTCTACGTTTGTTATGCGCCCAGTCACCCTGGCTCTTCGTCTTATGGCGAACTTCCTGGCTGGCCACCTCATTTTGGTCCTGTTGTACTCGGCTACGAACTTCTTCTTCTTCCAGTTCAACGCCTGGACCGCAGTGGGTGGCTTGACCCTGGTCGCAGCGGTTCTGTTCACGCTTTACGAGCTTATCGTCATCTTCTTGCAGGCATACATCTTTGCCCTGCTGACGGCGGTATACATCGAATTGTCGTTGCATGCAGATTCGCACTAACAACAACGCGAACCTCGCGGTTAACTAAATACCCCAAAATCAAACCAACACCGCCCCGCAGGACACTCCCGCGGGATATACATTGAAAGGGAACGACTTTCACATGAACGAGATCATCCTGGCTCAGGACGCAGCAACCACCTCCTTCGACGGCCTTCAGTCCCTCGGCTACGGCCTGGCCACCATCGGCCCGGGCCTGGGCATCGGCATCCTCGTTGGCAAGACCGTTGAGGGCATGGCACGCCAGCCTGAGATGGCCGGCCAGCTGCGTACCACCATGTTCCTGGGTATTGCCTTCGTTGAGGCACTTGCCCTCATCGGCCTCGTTGCAGGCTTCCTGTTCTAAAGAACGCTTTACACAAGTAAATCGAACTTTAAGAACGGAGACCCATGAACAACGTCATTTACTACCTTGCAGCAGAAGGAAGTGAGCACCTGCCGTGGGAGAGCGGCAACTCCATCCTCCTGCCCAAGATGTACGACTTAGTCTGGTCAATCATTCCGTTCGCCATCATCTTGCTGATTTTCGCGAAGTTCGTTCTTCCGAAGTACAGCCAGATGCTGCAGGAGCGTGAAGACCGGATCGAGGGCGGCTTGAAGCGTGCCAAGGCTCAGCAGGCCGAGGCTAAGGCTGCTCTGGAAAAGTACAATGCTCAGCTGGCCGACGCCCGTGCAGAGGCAGCCGAGATCCGCGAGCAGGCGCGCGAGCGCGGTAAGCAGATTGAGGCAGAGGCTAAGACCAACGCGGAAGAAGAGTCCCGCCGCATCGTCGCCAATGGCGAGAAGCAGCTGGAGGCTTCCCGCTCGCAGGTTGTTACTGAGCTGCGTTCCGAAATGGGCCAGAACTCCATCAACCTGGCGGAGAAGATTCTGGGCGGCGAGCTTTCCGACGCCTCTAAGAAGTCCTCCACCATTGATGGCTTCTTGTCCGAGCTCGACTCTGTGGCACCGGCCGGAAAGTAGGCAACTATGAAGGCAGCTAGCCGCGAAGCACTCGCAACCTCGCAAACCCGCTTGGATGAGATCCTGGCAGGCGACAACAATGTCGCCACCGCCGCGCAGGCGGGCCTGGATATCTTCGAGGTTGTCGATGTCTTGGATGCAGACCGCGAATTGCGCGTCGCATTCACCGATATCGCCGCCCCGAGCGAGGCACGCAAGTCCCTGGCAGAGACCCTGTTTGGCTCCAAGATTTCCGATGGCGCATTGCGCATCATCCAGGAAGCTGCGGCCGCACAGTGGTCCACCCCGAAGGACTTTGTCAAGGGCTTGGTGTCCCTGGGCCGCCGCGCACTGCTGCGCGGCGCTGAGGCGCAGGGTCAGCTGGGCCAGGTAGAAGACGAGCTCTTCCGCCTGTCCCAGATCCTTGACCGTGAGGGCGAGCTCACCCAGCTGCTTTCCGACCGAACTGCTGATTCCGCCCGCAAGCGCGGATTGCTGGCAAACGTGCTCTACGGCAAGGTCACGATGTTTACTGAGGCACTCGTGCTTCAGGCCATCTCCCGCCCAGAGCAGAACCCGATCGATGACGTAGCCGCACTGGCCGATACTGCAGCTGACCTGCAGGACCGCACCATTGCGCGCGTTACCGCAGCGGGTGAACTAAACGAAGGCCAGCAAGCAGTACTCGCTGAGAAGCTGGGCAAAATTTATGGTCGTGCGATGTCCATTCACTCTGAGGTTGACACCAGCCTCCTCGGTGGCATGCGCATCCGCGTCGGCGATGAAGTCATTGATGGCTCCACGGCAGGCAAGATTGCCCGCCTGCGTGCCCAGATGGCGTAGCCGAAACGACAGAAACGATTTAAGTAAGTGCTGGAAGATACTACCGAGAGCAGGAAGAACATGGCGGAGCTGACGATCTCCTCCGACGAGATCCGTAGTGCGATTGCGAACTACACCTCGAGCTACTCCGCGGAGGCCTCCCGTGAGGAGGTCGGCGTGGTCATTTCGGCAGCTGACGGTATTGCGCAGGTTTCTGGCCTGCCATCCGTTATGGCGAATGAGCTGCTCGAGTTCCCAGGCGGCGTTATTGGCGTCGCACAGAACCTCGACACCAACTCCATCGGTGTCGTGGTCCTGGGTAACTTCGAGTCCCTCAAGGAGGGCGACGAGGTTAAGAGGACCGGCGAGGTTCTCTCCATCCCAGTGGGCGAGGAATTCCTCGGCCGCGTAATTAACCCATTGGGTCAGCCGATTGACGGCATGGGCCCAATCAACGCTGAAGAGGAGCGCGTCCTCGAGCTGCAGGCACCGTCCGTGCTGCAGCGCCAGCCGGTTGAAGAGCCAATGCAGACCGGCATCAAGGCTATCGACGCAATGACCCCGATCGGCCGCGGCCAGCGTCAGCTGGTCATCGGTGACCGTAAGACCGGTAAGACCGCGGTCTGCATCGATACCATTTTGAACCAGAAGGCTAACTGGGAGTCCGGCGACAAGGATAAGCAGGTACGCTGCATCTACGTCGCTATCGGCCAGAAGGGCTCGACCATCGCCGGCGTGCGCCGCACCCTTGAGGAGCACGGCGCACTGGATTACACCACCATCGTGGCTGCACCGGCTTCCGATTCCGCCGGCTTCAAGTGGCTGGCACCGTTCTCCGGTGCAGCGCTGGGTCAGCACTGGATGTACCAGGGCAACCACGTCCTGGTTATCTACGATGACCTGACCAAGCAGGCTGAGGCCTACCGTGCCATTTCCTTGCTGCTGCGCCGTCCGCCGGGACGCGAGGCATACCCAGGCGATGTGTTCTACCTGCACTCCCGCCTGCTTGAGCGTGCTGCAAAGCTTTCCGACGACATGGGTGCTGGCTCCATGACCGCCCTGCCGATCATCGAGACCAAGGCAAACGACGTCGGCGCCTTCATTCCGACCAACGTCATTTCCATTACTGACGGCCAGGTCTTCTTGGAGTCCGACCTGTTCAACCAGGGCGTTCGCCCGGCTATTAACGTCGGTGTTTCCGTCTCCCGTGTCGGTGGCGCTGCACAGACCAAGGGCATGAAGAAGGTCGCCGGTAACCTGCGTCTGGACCTGGCTTCCTACCGTGACCTGCAGGCCTTCGCGGCATTCGCATCTGACCTGGATGCTGCTTCCAAGGCTCAGCTGGAGCGCGGTTCCCGTCTGGTCGAGCTGCTCAAGCAGTCGGAGTCCTCCCCGCAGCCGGTGGAGTACCAGATGGTGTCCATCTACCTCGCCGAGGCTGGCATCTTCGACGTCGTTCCCGTTGAAGACGTCCGCCGCTTCGAGGACGAGGTGCACGAGTACCTCAATGCCAATACCCCAGAGGTCTTTGAGCAGATTTCCGGCGGCAAGCCGTTGACCGATGAGTCCAAGGACGCATTGGTTGCGGCAGCTAAGGACTTCCAGCCGACCTTCCGCACCTCCGAGGGCCACAACTTGGGCTCCGAGGCGCCGGTAGAGCCTTTGGATGAAAGCGACGTAAAGAACACCGAGCTCAACGTCTCCCGTAAGACGGCTAAGTAGAGTTCAGAACTCACAACTAACCGTCTAGATTAAAGAAGGGAGGAGAAACGATGGCTAATCTTCGCGAACTACGTGACCGCATCCGGTCCGTTAATTCGACTAAGAAGATCACCAAGGCCCAGGAGCTCATTGCTACCTCGCGCATTACCAAGGCGCAGGCTAGGGTAGAGGCCTCTCAGCCGTACGCGGCTGAGATGACCAGCATGATGAACAAGCTGGCTGCCGCCTCTACATTGGAGCATGACATGCTGCGTGAGCGTGAAGACGGAAACGTCGCCGCCATTCTCGTGGTCACTTCTGACCGCGGTATGTGCGGTGGCTATAACAACAACGTCTTCAAGAAGGCTGCACAGCTGCAAGCTCTCCTGGAAAGCAAGGGCTACGAGGTAGTTCGCTACGTTACTGGTAATAAGGGCATCGGCCACTACAAGTTCCGCGAGGACGAGGTAGTTGGCAGCTGGGGCGGTTTCTCTCAGGATCCAACCTGGGAGACCACCCACGATGTGCGCCGTCACTTGATTGATGGCTTTATTGCTGGTTCCCATGGCACTACCAAGGGCCGCGACGGCCTGCATGCGCAGGGTGAGGGCGCCGGTGTACGTGGCTTTGACCAGGTACACGTTGTCTACACCGAGTTTGAGTCCATGCTGACCCAGACCGCGCGTGCTCAGCAGCTGTTGCCAGTTCAGCCGGTTATTCAGGATGAGGAGTACCACCTCGGTGACTCCGCTCTGTCTGACTCCGAGTCTGCGGACGACGTTGCCGCAGGATTCGAGTTCGAGCCAGACGCAGATACGCTCATGGAAGCCCTGCTTCCGCAGTACGTCTCGCGTATCCTGTTTGCTATGTTCTTGGAGGCTTCCGCTTCCGAGTCCGCTGCACGCCGTACAGCTATGAAGTCTGCTACTGACAACGCAACCGAGATGGTCGAGGACCTCTCTCGCGTGGCTAACCAGGCCCGTCAGGCACAGATTACCCAGGAAATTTCAGAGATCGTCGGTGGCGCTGGCGCGCTATCTGACAGCGCAGAAAGTGACTAGATTATGACTACAGCTCTGCAAGAGCAGAATGCACAGTCTTCGGCAGTCGCCGGTCGTGTCGTGCGCGTCATCGGTCCGGTTGTGGACGTGGAATTCCCACGTGAGGCACTGCCGGCCCTGTACAACGCACTGCACGTCGACATTAAGCTCGAAGCTGTTGCAAAGACCGTCACCCTCGAGGTCGCTCAGCACCTCGGTGACAACCTTGTCCGTACCGTCTCCATGGCACCGACCGACGGCCTCGTCCGCGGTGCCGAGGTCATCGACTCCGGAAAGCCAATTTCCGTGCCGGTCGGCGACGTCGTCAAGGGCCACGTCTTCAACGCCCTCGGTGACTGCCTCGACGAGCCGGGTCTCGGCCGCGATGGTGAGCAGTGGGGCATCCACCGCGAACCGCCAGCGTTCGACCAGCTCGAGGGTAAGACCGAGATTCTGGAGACCGGCATTAAGGTCATTGACCTGCTGACCCCGTACGTTAAGGGCGGCAAGATTGGCCTGTTCGGCGGCGCAGGTGTGGGTAAGACCGTTCTCATTCAGGAGATGATTACCCGTATCGCCCGTGAGTTCTCCGGTACCTCCGTCTTCGCTGGCGTCGGCGAGCGCACCCGTGAGGGCACCGACCTCTTCCTGGAGATGGAAGAGATGGGCGTGCTGCAAGATACCGCACTTGTCTTCGGCCAGATGGATGAGCCGCCAGGAGTCCGTATGCGCGTGGCTCTGTCCGGCCTGACCATGGCGGAGTACTTCCGCGATGTGCAGAACCAGGACGTGCTGCTGTTCATCGACAACATCTTCCGCTTCACCCAGGCCGGCTCTGAGGTTTCGACCCTGCTGGGTCGTATGCCTTCCGCCGTGGGCTACCAGCCAACCCTGGCAGATGAGATGGGTGTTCTGCAGGAGCGCATTACCTCGACCAAGGGCCGTTCCATTACGTCCCTGCAGGCCGTTTACGTTCCTGCCGATGACTACACCGACCCGGCCCCGGCAACGACGTTCGCTCACTTGGACGCCACTACCGAGCTGGACCGTGCTATTGCTTCCAAGGGTATTTACCCAGCAGTGAACCCGCTGACCTCTACCTCTCGTATCCTCGAGCCGGGTATCGTTGGCGAGAAGCACTACGAGGTTGCACAGCGCGTCATCGGTATTCTGCAGAAGAACAAGGAGCTCCAGGACATCATCGCCATCCTTGGTATGGACGAGCTGTCTGAGGAAGATAAGGTCACCGTTCAGCGTGCCCGCCGTATCGAGCGCTTCTTGGGCCAGAACTTCTTCGTCGCACAGAAGTTCACCGGCCTGCCGGGCTCCTACGTGCCGCTGTCTGAGACCATCGATGCCTTCGAGCGCATCTGCGATGGCGAGTTTGACCACTACCCAGAGCAGGCCTTCAACGGCTTGGGTGGCTTGGACGACGTCGAGGCTGCATACAAGAAGTTGAACGAGAAGTAGGGAGAGGCACATGGCTGACATCACCGCCGAATTGGTTTCCGTCGAGCGCCTGCTGTGGTCTGGACAGGCCTCCATGGTCACGGCTGAGACCACCGAGGGTGAGATCGGCGTGCTTCCCGGTCACGAGCCAATGATCGGTCAGCTGATCGATAATGGCGTGGTGACCATCCACCCAGTGGACGGCGAGCGCCGCGTCGCCGCCGTGCAGGGTGGTTTCCTCTCCGTTACCCAGGACAAGATCACCGTCCTCGCTGATTGGGCCATCTGGTCCGATGAGGTGGATGAGGAGAAGGCTCAGAATGATTTCGCTTCTGAGCACGAGCTCACCAAGTCCCGTGGCGAGGCCGCACAGCGTGCAGTTCGCCGCGCCAAGGCTTAATACCTTGGATTGGTAGGAGAGGGCAGCAATAGCCGCCCTTCCTGCTCTCTTAAGGCGCATCGGTTTATAGCCGGTGCGCCTTCTTCGTTTTTCTTTGCCTTTTCTTATTGGCGTGTAGGCCCTTCAAGGCGCTACAATCCAAAGAATCAGTTTCCCCACAGAGCGAGGATGGCGTGAAAAGGCCCATGAATTCAACGGTGGTTGCAGTGCTTCTGTGGGCCCTTGGAGTGGCCCTGCTGCTAGTTATTTTTCTGGCTGCGCTTCGCTTTTTCACCGTGCGATCGCGCGGTACTTCAGTCCTCCTGCGCCGAGTTCCGGCTAAGAATTCCCTTTCCTGGCGCCATGGTTCGTTGCGTTATGAAGGAGAGTTTGTGGAGTATTTCAAGCTCCGTTCTGTCTCTCCGCGCTGCGATCTGCGCATCAACCGCCTCGACATCGAAGTAGTGAGCACCCGCCCGCTTGATGATGACGAGGCTTCTTTTATGTCCGCTGCCACCGAGGTCGTTCGCTTTCGGGCTAAGGGAAAAGAATATGAGCTGGCTTCCGACGCCCACGGCATCATGGCCTTCGGGGCGTGGGTCGAGGCCGCTCCATCCAAGCGCCAGCAGCGCTTTGACTTCCGGCAATTGCGCGAGCGCGCTACCCGTCAATCCAAGCGATAGGCCCACCCGCTAGGGTAGAGAGCATGCGTTTAGTAATCGCCCGATGCTCAGTAGATTACGTGGGCCGCTTGGATGCCCACCTGCCGATGGCAGACCGCCTGCTCATCGTCAAAGCGGACGGTTCCGTGTCCGTGCATGCCGACGACCGCGCTTATAAGCCGCTCAACTGGATGACACCCCCGTGCACCCTGAAGGAGTCCGCGATTGAGGACCTCGACGGTGAAGATACGGGCGAGGTCTTGTGGCTGGTGGAAAACCCTAAGGGCGAACAGTTGCGCATCACCATTGCTGAGATTCATGAAGAAATCTCCTATGACATGGGCGAGGATCCAGGCTTAGTCAAGGATGGCGTCGAGGCTCACCTACAAGAGCTCTTGGCAGATCAGATCGATACCTTGGGCGAGCGCTACACCCTGGTGCGCCGCGAATATCCCACCGCCATCGGCCCCGTAGACATTATGGCGAAGGATGAAAACAACAATAATGTGGCGATTGAGGTAAAGCGCCGGGGTGGCATCGATGGCGTAGAGCAGCTGACGCGGTATCTGGAGCTGCTTAACCGCGATGAGCTTCTCGCCCCTGTGTCCGGTGTATTCGCGGCCCAGGAAATCAAGCCGCAGGCACGTACCTTGGCTGAGGACCGCGGGATTCGGTGCGTCGTACTGGATTACCAAGAGCTGCGTGGGCTCGAGTCGAATGAATTGCGGCTGTTCTAATGCCACGGCGAAATAGGCGCAAACCCGTAGAGATCCGATCCCTGCCTAAGGACGGCTCAACTTTCCTCGGCTCGCAAACGGTCGAGGGGCCAAGCTGGACGCACGGCGAACCCTATGTCATGCGGCATATCGGTTCTGCTCGGGCCCAGAAATATTACGTGTGCCCGGGGTGTAACCAGAACATCCCACCCGGGGTGGCACACATCGTTGCCTGGCCGCGGGACGTGGGCCGCCAGGGCGACGATCGCCGGCACTGGCACCGCCACTGCTGGGAGCGTAGGTAGACTGGCGGGCATGATTGTTGCATTTTCTGTAGCCCCTGCGGTGGTCAATAATGACTCCCAAGAAATGGCCGATGCTGTGTCCGAGGCCGTGCGCGTGGTCCGCGAATCCGGCCTGCCCAACGAGACCAATGCCATGTTCACCTTGCTCGAAGGCGAATGGGACGAGGTCTTTGACACGATTAAGAAGGCCACCGATGCAGTGCGTGCGGTTTCCCCGCGCACTTCTTTGGTGGTTAAGGCCGATATTCGCGAAGGCGTAACTAACCAGCTAACGGATAAGGTAGATGCGGTTAATCGCCGCCTTGCAAAGGAGGACTAGATGACTTCACCAAATAATGCTTATGTAGGAGGAGCGCTCGACCTCAGCCAAGTCAAGGCGCGAGCCGAGGCCCGGCAAAAGGCACAGGAGTCGCCGCAGGCAAATGCGGGCGGCATCCAACCCTTCTTCGCGGTAACCGAGGCCAACTTCGACCAAGATGTGGTTCGCCGGTCTACGGAAGTTCCGGTCGTGGTCCTCATCGGTACTGCTCGCTCTACCCAGTCGGAGCAGTTGAAGACTGACCTTGCGGATTTGGCCGCGCAAGGAAACTTGAGCTTCTTGGTTGCTTACGTGGATGCGGATGCTACTCCGCAGGTTGCGCAGGCCTTTGGCGTTAAGAATCTGCCGACAGTCGTGGCCTTGGGTGCTGGACAGCCGCTGACCAATTTTGAGGGCGCGCAACCCAAAGACGCCCTAAAGCAATGGGTCGATACCTTGGTGCAGAATGTTGGTCCACAGCTGAAGGGCTTGCAAGGCAATGAGGCATCGGAACAGCCACAGGAGGAAGAAGAGGATCCGCGGCTCCAGGAAGCAGAAAGCTTCTTGAACGCCGGCGACTTTGATGGCGCTCTCAACGTCTACAACTCCATCTTGGAATCTGAGCCCGATAATGTGCAGATCAAGCAGGCGCGTGACACCACGGTCTTGCTCAAGCGCCTCGACCCCGCCAACCAAACCGAGGATCCGATTGCGGCCGCGGAGGGGGATAAGGGGGACGTCGATAAGCAAATGCGGGCTGCCGACGCCGAGGTGGTAGCCGGAGCCCCAGAAAAGGCCTTTGATCGCCTCATCGAGACGATGAAGACAACGGCCGGCGACGAGAAGTCCCGCGTACGCGAGCGCCTGCTGGAGCTCTTTGGGCTCTTTGAGGGCAATGACCCACGCGTCCTGGAGGCGCGCACCAAGCTGGCGAGCGCCCTGTACTAGCTTGGGTAGCATGGGAAAGCATGACTTCAGTGCTTTTTCTTTGCAATACCAACCGAGGCAAGTCGCAAATGGCAGCGGCGCTCGCCCTCAAGCATGCACCAGATTGGGATATTTACTCTGCTGGCGTGCAAACTACCGATGAGCACGTCAAGCAAGGAATCAACAAAGAGGCGAAAGCTTCCCTGGCGAAGGTGGGAGTAGAGATGTCGGGTACGCCCACTCTCGTGGATCCCCAGATTGCCGCAACTGTTGACCACGTGGTGGTGGTAGGCGATGCGGATTATGATGGTCCAGCGCAGAGATGGGACATTGAGGATCCATCGCTACGCGGATTGGAAGGGGAAGAGCGCATGGACGCGCTGCGCGATGACATCGATGCCCGTGTGGCGGAGTTCGTGCGCGCGCACCGGTAGCGAACTAGCCTTCCAACACATACCACTGCACGGAATTGGCCGGCAGATGCAGGGTCGTGGAGTTGTTCTCCACGCGGACTCGCTGGGGAAGTGGATTTCCGGCGCCTTCATAGACGGCGTCGTCGGTGTTGAGCACCATCTGCCACTCGCCGTCGTGTGGAACCCAGAGGCCATAGTTGGGGATAGAAGAACCAGAAAGGTTGCACACGGCGAGCAGGGCAGAGGCGTCTGCGCCGTAGCGGACGTAGCCCAGAACGTTATTGGTCGAGTCATCCGCCTTGACCCATTGGAAGCCGTCCTGGTTGAAATCCTGGCTCCACAGTGCTGGGGTATCGCGGTAGACGAGGTTAATATCCCGCACGAGGCGCTTGATGCCCTGGTGCCATTCGCTACCCCAACCGTCGAGGTTGCTCCAGTCCACGGAATGCCCCTCGGCCCACTCGGTAGTCTGGCCAAATTCCTGGCCCATGAAGAGCAGGTTCTTGCCGGGGTGGGAGAACATGTAGCCATAGAGGGCGCGGAGGCCGGCGGCCTTATTCCAGTCGTCGCCAGGCATGCGTTCCCACAGCGAGCCCTTGCCGTGGACTACTTCGTCGTGGCTAAACGGCAGTACGTAGCGCTCGGAGTAGGCATAGACCATGGAGAAGGTGAGCTCGCCATGGTGATAGGAACGGTGAATGGGCTCGTGCTTGAAGTACTCCAAGGTGTCATTCATCCAGCCCATATTCCATTTCAGGGAAAAGCCTAGGCCGTTTTCAGAGGTGGGGGCGGTAACGCCCGGCCAGGAAGTGGATTCCTCGGCGATGGTGAGCACGCCTGGATGCGTGCGGTTGAGGGTGGCGTTGGTTTCCTGCAGGAATTGCACGGCCTCAAGGTTCTCGCGGCCGCCGTATTGGTTGGGCAGCCACTCATCGCGGGAATAGTCCAGGTAGAGCATGGAAGCCACGGCGTCTACGCGCAGGCCGTCGATGTGGAATTCTTCGGCCCAGTAGAGGGCGTTGGCCACGAGGAAATTGCGGACCTCGTTGCGGCCGAAGTCAAAGACATAGGTGCCCCAATCGGCCTGCTCGCCGCGGCGGGGATCGGGGTGCTCGTAGAGAGCCTGGCCGTCAAAGCGACCAAGGGCCCAATCATCCTTGGGGAAGTGTGCCGGCACCCAGTCCACGATGACGCCGATGCCGTTTTCGTGCAGGGCATTGACCAGCTCTCGGAATTCATCCGGCGAGCCCCAACGCGCAGAAGGCGAGTAGTAGCCAGAGACTTGGTAGCCCCAGGATCCGCCGAAGGGATGCTCGGCCACGGGCAGGAGCTCGACGTGGGTGAAACCGTGCTCCTTGAGGTACGGGATGAGCTCCTCGCGCAAGCGGTTGTAGTTGGCACCAACCTTCCACGAGCCAACGTGCACCTCATAGACGCTCATGGGCACATCGAGCTTGCCGGTGCGCTTGTCCATCCAGGCGGAATCGGACCAGGCGAAGCTGGTGGAATCCACGATAGAGTCCGTCTCCGGCGGGCAGGCGGTGCGCTTAGCTAGGGGATCGGCCTTGTCCTTGCGGCCCTCGTGGCTAAAGATGGCGAACTTATAGTGCTCGCCAGCACCGATACCGGGAACAAAAACCTCCCATACTCCGGTAGATCCTAAAGAACGCATCGGATACTGGGTGGGGTTCCAGCCACAGAAATCGCCCACAACGGCAACGCCCTGGGCATTAGGAGCCCACACGGCAAAGGAGACGCCGGACACGGTACCCATCTCGGTGTCATAGGAACGCAGGTTGGCGCCGAGGACATCCCAGAGGCGCTCGTGGCGGCCTTCCCCAATCAGGTGCAGATCTAGCGAGCCGACGGTGGGAAGGAAGTGGTATCCATCGGCCACGGTGCGGGTAGGGGCCTCGGGGTAGGTGATCTCTAGGCGGTAATCGCAGTTATCGCCAATTTCCGCCTCCCAGATGTCATCGCCGACCAAATCCATGGACACGGACTGCGTGGGAGTGTGCAGCTGCACCTCGGTAGCGCCTGGTTGGCGGGTGCGGACGGTACCTTCGTGCCAACCGTAGAAACCGTGCGGGTCATGGTGGCGGCAGTCATTGAGGCGAGCGAGGTCGGCGGCCGGGATAGTCATACAATCAGAGTACCTAGTTCGAGTGCGGTCCGGTGGGCGAATATTTACGGGCGATAGTCGCTAACTACCCGCCAGGTGAGCTGTTCCTGGAGGGCGTGGTCGGCAGGGGGAAGGACGAAGACATGGGCGACGTCGCGAAGCGGCTCTAGGCGCACAAAGTTGCGCTCGGACCAATGGTAGGCAGAGCCGGTAATCGTGTCCTGGACGGTATAGGACTCGCCGGAGTGGCGGCCGATAGCCTGCATATCTACCGTGACGGTGGCTTCCTGTGCATTGCGCGGATCCAGGTTGACAACAACGAGGACTACGTTGCCGGTGGTCGGATCCGCCTTCGAATAGGCAATGATGGCTTCATTATCGGTCTCATGGAACCGCAGGGTGCGCAGTTGCTGCAAAGCGGGATTATCGCGGCGGATCTGGTTAAGCAGCCGGATATAGGACTCAAGGGAATCTCCGGAGGCAGCCGCCGCCGCAAAATCGCGCGGGCGTAGTTCGTACTTCTCAGAGTCGAGGTATTCCTCAGAACCTGGGGCTACCGGGGTGTGCTCGTAGAGTTCGAAGCCGGAGTACACGCCCCACAGCGGTGACATGGTCGCGGCTAGGACAGCGCGAATGGCGAACATGGCACGACCACCGGTCTGCAGGGATTCGTGCAGGATATCCGGGGTATTAACAAAGAGGTTGGGGCGGCAGATATCTGCTTGGTCGACGTGCATCTGGCCAAATTGGGTGAGCTCTTGTTTAGAGGTCTGCCAGGTGAAGTAGGTATAGGACTGGGAAAAACCTGCCTTCGCTAGACCGAAGAGGCGAGGGGCGCGGGTAAAGGCCTCGGCCAAGAAGATGACATCCGGATGGGTGGCATGCACGCGGGTAATTAGCCAGTCCCAAAAGTTTGCCGGCTTGGTGTGCGGGTTATCCACGCGGAACGTACTCACTCCGGCTTCGACCCAAATCATCAAGGTTTCATAGATTTCGTGGTAGATGGCATCAGGAGCGTTATCGAAATTAAGCGGATAAATATCCTGATACTTCTTTGGCGGGTTCTCGGCATAGGCGATGGTGCCATCCGGAAGTACGGTGAAAAATTCAGGGTGGCTCTTCGCCCACGGATGGTCGGGCGACGCTTGAAGAGCAAAATCGAGTGCTACTTCCAGCCCGAGTTCCTGGGCGCGGGTGACTAGTTTCTGGAAATCCTCCATTGTGCCCAAGTCCGGATGGGTGGTGGAGTGATCTTGGATGGCCCAGGGGCTTCCCACATCCCCAGGCTCGGCAACGACCGAGTTATTCTTTCCCTTGCGGTGCACCTTGCCGATGGGATGGATAGGCGGAAAGTACACTGTATCGAAGCCCATATCGGCCACCCGCTCCAGTGCCTTGGCAGTGGTAGCAAAAGTGCCGTGGACCGGATTTCCCTCTTCATCCCAGCCTCCCGTGGAGCGGGGAAAAAGCTCGTACCACGAGCTATAGAGTGCGGCCGGGCGCTCCACATATACCTCGTGGATCGTGCCCTCCACCAGCAGGTCGCGCAGGGGATGCGAGTGCAGGATGCCTGCCACCTCCTCCGAGAGCGCTACCTGCACGCGCTTATCGACGTCCAAGGACTCATCCCCCAAGTCCCGAGCGGCCGCAAAGAGCGGTTCCACCACATCCGACGGGGTTTGCAGAGCCGCGCGAGAAAACAACTCTGCGCCATGCTGCAGGTCATTGGCCAGCTCAGCAGCGGATTGCCCAGCCGCCATCTTCTTGGTTACCGCGTTTTTCCACGTGGCGATGGGATCGGACCAGGCATCGACGCGGAAGTACCAGGTGCCTTGGGTGCCCGGGGTAAATACGCCGTGTACGCGATCCTGGTCATCGGGATCAACCTGCATGGTGACCGAGGAGGTAGCCGTGGTCCGTGCCGCCCACGCAGACAGGGTTGCCGAGACCGCGTCGTGGCCCTCGCGCCAGACGAGGGCGGTGACAGGAATTACCTCGCCTACAATTGCTTTGGAGGCTACAGAACCGGCGGAGATAAGCGGGCGGACATCGTCAATACCAAGGCGAGTAGTCATGCCCATAAGACTAATGCAGCTGTGTCAATTTCACCGGGCAAAGAACAAATCAGTCACAATGGAAGGCGTGAACGACGTAACTCCCACTGATCAAGATTGGCTCGTAGATTTTCGCGGCGTCGAGCTGCGCCGCGGCGGCAAGACCCTCGTCGGACCCGTGGACTGGCAAGTAGAGCTCGATGAGCGCTGGGTCATCATCGGCCCCAATGGCGCGGGCAAGACCTCGCTGGTGCGCATGGCCGCGGCCGAAGAGTTCCCCTCGAAAGGCACCGCCTTTTTGATGGGGGAGCAAATCGGCAAAACCGACATGCGCGATCTGCGCGCGCTTATCGGCATCTCCTCCGCGGCGGTGCAATCGCGCATCCCGGACACTGAGCGAGTGGACGATCTAGTTGTCTCCGCCGGCTACGCTGTGTTGGGCCGCTGGCGCGAAGAATACCAGGACATGGATTTCTCCCGCGCGGATGACATCTTGGCCCAAGTTGGCGCCACCCACCTCAAAGAGCGCACGTGGGGAACCCTGTCTGAGGGAGAAAAGAAGCGCGTCGTCCTCGCTCGCGCTCTCATGTCTAACCCGGAGTTGCTCATCCTCGATGAGCCGTCCGCCGGAATGGACCTGGGAGGCCGCGAAGACCTGGTGGGATACCTTGGCAATCTAGCTATGGATCCCGATGCCCCAGCGATAGTCATGATCACCCACCACGTGGAGGAGATTCCCTATGGCTTCACCCACGCCATGCTGTTGGATGAGGGTAAAGTTGTGGCAAAAGGACTGATTAATTCCGTCCTCACCTCCGAAAACCTGACTCGCGCCTTCCACCAGCCAATTCAGGTGGACCGCATTGGACAGCGATACTTCGCCCGCCGAGCTTCTCTATGACCAATCCTTTTCATGATCGTCTCGATGCCATTGACGCCAGCGATACCACCGGCTTCCACGGTGGGCGCCTGGCGGCAACCGTCCTGCTCCTTCGGGACGGCGCTGACGGTCTTGAAGTGTGGGTACAAGAGCGCGTCCACACGATGCACAACTACCCGGGGCATTCAGTATTTCCAGGCGGCGGTGTAGACCCCCGTGACTTTCCGCCGCGTGCCTGGGACTCGGGCGAGCTATGGGCCGGAAAGTCTGTCATCTCCATGGCCCGCCGGATGGGCGTGACCAAGTACAAAGCCCACGCTCTCGTTTTCGCCGCTGCCCGCGAGCTCTTCGAAGAGGCCGGCACCCTTTTCGCCATCCGCGAGGACGGCATTGTCTCCAATGCGCGGCGCTACCACAAAGAGCGAAAACTACTAGAAAACCACACCATTTCCTTTACCGAATTCCTCAGCAATAACGGCATGCGTGTCGACGCCGATATGCTCCTTCCCTGGGCGCGCTGGGTAGGAAAGGGAAAGAGCCATTGGTTCGACACCTTCTTCTTCGTTGGGGTGTTGCCCTCCGGCCAAGAACCCGATGGGGATACCGATGAAGCAGACGATGCCGGATGGTTCTCCCCGCAGCTCATCCTGGACGGCTGGCGCGCCGGGCTGGTGCGCCTTGCCATCCCCACGTGGGCACAGATGCAGAGGCTGAGCAAGTATTCCTCCGTACAAGAGGTCCTAGAGGATGCGTCCTTTTCGGACCTGCGCCCCGTCATTGGGGATCCCCGCGAAGATCCCCGTTACCGCGAATTCTTCTCCACCACCCCTTTAGACCGAATATGAGTTATACCCCCGCAGAAGTTGACTTCCTTGCCGAGCACCAAGAGGACATACCACACCTCGACCTCACCTTAACCAAGGCTTCTCGGCTCAAAGACACCGAAATCCTAAAGTCTAAGTTCGGTGAGTATGGCCGCGCGGTCATGGAGCTGGTAACCGCCCGCAGTTCCGGCAAGCTTCCGCACGATTGGCTTATGGATGCGGACTCCGCCCAGCAAGCAACCCCCTTCGAAGTGGCGGCGTATCGGACGAAATTCCTCGCCGAGCAGGGAGTGCGCAGCGTTCACGACGTCACCTGTTCTATCGGCACCGAAGGCTATAACTCTCCGCTCGACTATTTTGGCTCAGACCTGGATGAATCACGGGTAAGAATGGCGAGGCATAACCTCTCTTCCGCCAGGATTTTCCGCGCGGATGCGCTGACGACTACTACCACTGCCGATGTTCTCCTTGCAGACCCGGCCCGCCGCGCCGGCGGCAGGCGGATCACGCGGCCGGAGGATTTGGTGCCACCGCTCCCGGAGGTCGTCGACAAGCACCGCGGCAAGGAATTGGCCATCAAGTGCGCGCCTGGCCTTGATTTCAGCGAGTGGGATGGTCTCGTTACCGTCGCAAGCGTCGATGGCGGGGTAAAAGAAGCCTGCCTTTATACCCCAGGCCTTGGCAGCGGCCGAAGGGCAGTGGTGATTCGTGGAGGCAAGCTAGATGTCCTCGACGACCGCGCAGACAACCTACCCGATGCCGGAGACATTGGCAGTTACCTCATCGACCCGGATGGGGCCATCGTGCGAGCGGGATTGGTCCAGCATTACGCGGCCAGGGAAGGGCTGCATCAAATCGATCCGCGCATCGCATACCTGACAGGAGAGAGGATTCCGGAGGGGACTTCGGGATTTCCATTCATAGAAAAAGTACCCCTAAAGAGATTAAAATCCGTACTTAAATCCTATGATGCGGGAAGCCTAGAAATCCTTGTACGCGGGGTAGAAGTGGACCCTGACCAGCTGCGGAAGAAGATGAAGCTGAAGGGAAAGAAACCTTTTGCGGTCATCATTACGCGAATTGGCTCACAGGGAATCGCCTTGCTGTGTCAACCCCGAGTATTATCGTCCGAGGATAATTACGCAACATAAATATATCGGAAAGGTGAGTGCCCAATGCCAACTATCGTGGCTCTGGTCAAACACGTGCCGGATACGTGGTCTACCAAGTCTTTGAACGATGACCACACCCTGGATCGCACCTCCGTGGATAACGTCATTGATGAGGCTAATGAGTACTCCGTGGAACAAGCCCTGCGACTGCGCGACAATAACCCCGATGCTGGCTACAAGGTCGTAGCGCTGACGATGGGGCCGGCCCAAGCCGACGAGGCACTGCGTAAGGCTTTGGCCATGGGCGCCGACGATGCCGTGCTCGTCTCTGACGACTCCCTGGCTGGAGCGGACGCGCTATCGACCGCGTGGACCCTCAATGCCGCGCTCAATAAGCTTGACGACGTCCAGCTGATCACCGCCGGTGCCGAGGCTTCCGACGCCTCCACCGGCCTGCTTGCCGGCCTGCTCGCCGAATACCGCCAGCTGCCGGCCCTTACCGGCCTGCACAAGGTAGAGCTAGCTGACGGCACCCTGCAGGGCACCCGCGATGATGCGCGCGGTACCTGGGAACTCGAGGCGCCACTGCCGGCGATCGTTACGGTGAACGATAAGAGCGACAAGCCACGATTCCCCAACTTCAAGGGCCTTATGGCAGCTAAGAAGGCAGAAATCACCACCTTCACCTTGGCTGATCTGGGCATCGAGGCTATTGCGCCGACGACCTCTGTGTCGGCCGCTGAGAAGCGCCCACCGCGCACCGCCGGCGAAGTTATTTCGGAGCCCAACCCGCAGGACGCAGCGAAGAAGATCGTTGACTTCCTGTCCGCAAAGAACTTGATTTAGGAGTAGATATGTCGCACGTTTACGTACTAGTTGAGCACGACGCGGACAACCTCCTTCCCGTTACCGGCGAGCTGATTACGGCCGCGCGGGAATTGGGTACGGTGTCCGCAGTGGTCGTCGGCAAGCAGGCCGATAAGTTCGATGCCGACCTTGCCGCCCTCGGCGCCGCACAGGTAGTTCAGGCAACGGCCGAGGATTATGACCAGCGGTTCCTTACCCCGGAGGTCGATGCCCTGCATGCGCTTGGCGCTGCAAACCCAGCGCCCATCGTGCTGGCCGCAACTCCGGCCAATAATGAGATTGCCGGCCGCCTCGCGGCTCGCCTCGCCTCTGGCGCGCTGGTCAATGTCAATGGCATCGCCGCTGATGGCTCCGCCAAGATGAGTATTTTCGGTGGTTCTTATGAGACCACCTCCACCGCCGCTGGCCAGTGCCCGATCTACACCCTCCGCCCAGGCGCGGTTGAGGCTGCGCCACAGCAAGTGGAGGCGCAGCCGGCGCCGATGCCGTTGCCGGCCGCCACGGGCAAAGACGTCAAGGTAACTTCCTTTACTCCGGCACAGAAGTCCGCACGACCGGAAATTACCGAGGCCAAGGCAGTCGTCGCAGGTGGCCGTGGCGTGGGCGACGAGTTCGGCGCCGTCGTCGAGCCGCTTGCCGACGCCCTCGGAGCCGCAGTCGGCGCCACCCGCGACGCCGTCGATGAAGGCTTTTATGACGCCGCCTATCAGATCGGCCAGACCGGTGTTACCGTCTCGCCCGACCTCTACATCGGCTTGGGCATCTCTGGCGCTATCCAGCACACCTCCGGTATGCAGACTTCCGGCACCATTGTGGTGGTCAACCAAGACCAGGATGAGCCGTTCTTCCAGATCGCTGATCTCGGCGTCGTGGGTGACCTGCATGAAATCGCACCAGCCCTGACCGAGGAACTGAAGGCGCGCCAATAATGCCGCACTACTTCGACTATGCCGCTACCCAGCCGATGCGCCAGAGCGCGATTGACGCGTGGGTGGCGGCGGCCGGCTCCCTCAACTCCGGCGCGCAGTATGGTTCTGGCCGCAAGGCTCGGTCCGTGCTGGATGATGCCCGCGAAAAGGTCGCTTCCCTCCTCGGCTGCGAGCCCATCGAAGTCATTTTCACCTCTTCTGGCACCGAGGCGGACAATATCGCCATTCAGGGCCTCTACGCGGCTGGGCAAACGAACCGCATTGTTTCTACCGATATTGAGCACCCGGCCGTGCGCGATACTGTCTCTAAGCTGGAGAAAACCGGAGCGGCCGTCGATATCCTTCCCGTCGACCGTTCTGGGCACATCGCAGATCTGTCGGTCCTAGACACGCTTGCCGACGTCGCTACCTGCATGTGGGCCAACAACGAAACCGGCGCCATTCAGCCAATCGAAGAGATCGCAGCCCGAGCGAATGCGACAGGCACGCCCGTGCACGTCGACGCGGTCCAAGCCGTGGGCAAAGTCCCCATCAACTTTTCCTCGCTAGGGGTCACCAGCCTCGCCGCCAGTGCCCACAAGTTCGGCGGTCCCCGCGGCATCGGCCTGCTTTTGGCCAAGCGCAGCCCTGCGCCACAGCCGATCGCCTACGGTGGCGGCCAAGAGCGAGGTATTCGCCCAGGCACCGTAGACGTCGCGAGCGCTTCCGGTCTGGCTGCAGCGCTGGAGGAATCAGTCTCCGAAATCACCATCCAAGGCGAGCGAATTGCGGCTCTCCGCAATAAGCTGCGCGACGGAATCCTTGCCACCATCGATGACGCGGTGGTCAATTCCGCTGAGCCGTGCTTGCCTTCCCACCTGCACGTCTCTTTCCCCGGTGCTGACGGCGATAGCCTCATCATGCTGCTGGATTCATTGCAGATCGAGGCCTCTACCGGCAGTGCTTGCAGCGCTGGCGTTAACCGAATGTCCCATGTCCTCGAAGCAATGGGCGTAAGTGAGGCGGAAGGAATCGGTTCCCTGCGCTTTACTCTTGGCCGGCTCACTTCGGACGAGGACGTTGACTACGTCTTGGCTCATCTGCCGGAGGTCATTTCTCGAGCCCGCTCCGTCTAGCTATCATTCCTTTCCTTTGCTGCTGCCCGCCGGGCGGCGATCGCTTGGCCTACTGTTAGCGCCCAGTTCTTGTTCTTGGGCGCTAGCGGTCCTTGGGGCTCATCGTATTCCCAGCGGCCATCGTCAAAGAGCCATACTATGTCCCCAGTATGCGGGTCCATGATGTAGAAGGCGCCACCACCGGTCTTGATGTTGTGGTGATGCTGGCATAACGATGCCAAATTGCTACCCGCAGTTTTCCCTCCCTGTGCATGGTCAATTCGGTGGTCCTTTTGACAGTTTTCTGCGGGGCGATTGCAGCCCGGGAATCGGCACACGCCATCGCGGCCTTCTACGTAGGCGCCAATGAGCGGGGGAGTGACGTAGCTTTCGCTCTCCATTCCTTTGGCACGATCCATGTCTCGCGTCTGGGTGGGGCACAGACTGTCAGCGGTCTCTGGGCTTACCCACCCGAATCCCCGGATAAATGCGGGAGCCGCCTCCTGGTCGTGGGCTCGGTACATGTGAAGAACCACTTTCGTCCGCGACTCTATTTCGCCCAGAATCAACTTGGCTAGCGCTTCAGCTTTGGTGAGATTATGCTCTTCGGCAGCCTTACTGACGTGTTCATCGATAGCTATCATGGTTGCTTCATCGAATTCGACTGCTAGTCCGGCCTTTCCGCCGAAGCTGGGGTAGGTGTAATAGGAGTCGTTCCCTGTGTCAGACCCCGTATCCTCTTTGGGGTTTGGGTCCTCTACAGCGATGAGGCCATTTAGTTTTCGCCGCAAATTCGTATTCGAAGGCAGTACCTGGCCGGGCTTAGTGGGGGTCAGGTAGCTCGCGAGCTCTTGGTCTATCCGCTCGAGTATCTCGGTCGGGATGTCGCCAAGCTTGCTCAGCACGGCGTCGATAGTAATAAGACGAGAGAAATCCAGGAAGTAATAGGTTTCCTGGAGTGCTTTTGTGAGTGGCAGCTCTGCGAGTCGATATAGGGCCATTGTTATGTCTCGCGTGCGCCGCTCGCTTAAGCCCGTCCGGGTAGAAAGTGTGTGGCAGGAGATGTCGAAATCGTCCTCTAGATCTGGCTTGACCTCTCTCCAGAACAGGTAATCTTGCTTTCTGATTTCTGTGGCTTTAACTGCTATGGGATCGTTGGGGTCATTGACTATGTAGTAGGCATCCAAGATTAAATCCCCCGATTAGTAGAACTAGTGTGCGTAGTTTCATGGTGTCCATTTTAAGCCGTGTCCTGCCGCTTCGCAAGAGTTATGGGCAAATATGTGTTCTAAAAGGTTGTATTCCCAGAAGGGGGAAACGGAAGTAAAGAAAAATATCTCAAGTGGTGCGTGTTAAAGATGTGACAGAAGTGAAGGCGTTGCTAAACTCACGCGCATGACTTCAAAGAAGGCACTCCGAAAGAGCATTACTGCGGTAGTCACCGTGGCTGCACTAGCTGTAAGTGGTACCGCCGTTGCCCAGGCGGTGAGCTTTGGTGCACCTAAGGGCATTGACGTGGCGGCGCACCAGCATCCGGGCGGCATGCCCATTGATTGGTCTAAAGTGCGGTCCGACGGACAGTCCTTTGCATTTGTGAAGGCTACCGAAGGCGGGGATTGGGTAAACCCCCACTACGTACAGGATATTCAGGCGGCTAATGCTGCTGGACTCAAGACCGGTGCATACCACTACGCACGTCCGGCGGGCGACGCCAAGACTCAGGCGGCCAACTTCGCCGCGCAGATCGCCCTTGCCCCAGATCAGACATTGCCTCCTGCACTTGATATCGAGGTGGCGGAAGGAAAGTCTGCGGCACAGCTGGAGCAGTGGATTGAAGAATTTACTAGCGAGCTCAAGCGTCTTACCGGCCGCACGCCCATGATTTACACCTACAAGTACTTCTGGATGGGGCAGATGAATAACTCCCAGAAGTTCTCGGATATGCCACTGTGGCTTGCAGCCTATCAGGACCAGGCGCCTGAAGCGGTGGGCGGATGGAAGGAACTTTCCTTCTGGCAGCGTTCTGGTTCTGGCAAGGTAGCAGGCATTTCTACCGACGTCGATATGAACCTGTTTAATGGTTCCAAGCAGCAGCTGCAGTCTTTCAGTGACGGCAATTACGTCGACGTCGGCGGCGCGCTAGAGCAGCTGGTTGTCAGCGATGGTCTTGACTTGAGCTCCGATAGTACGCCGCTCATTGGCGCTATTTTGGCACTGGCAGCGGGGTTGATTGCGATTCCGCAGCTTGCCGACGCCGCCCAAAAGTCCGGCCTCGATCCCCAAGCGGCGGAGGGCCTGGCTGGCTTCGTAAAGACCCTTAAGGACAAGGATGCCCTCCCAGTGGAGGACCTGGGCGATATGGCCAAGGGCAACTTCTCCGTCAGCGACCTAGCTATCCTGCTGGACAATGCCGGTCACGTGAACAACGTTAAGTCAGGCAACGTCTCCGAGTCGGAGGTATCGGAAGCTAAGAATGCCGCCAAGAATGCCGGCGCTGACGTGCCTGATTTCGACGCGGCGCAGGTAGCTACGCTGCTTAATCGCGTGCTGCAGTAGCGCCGGTGAAAAACGCGCGGGTCCAGGCCTCGTCTTTGTAATGGGCGGGCACTGCCCCGCCAAGGAGTGCCTTTGCCAGCTGGGCGGCTTCGACGGAGCCCTCGGCTGGCATTTCTGTATCTGAGGCCACCAGGATGATGTTCCCGTAGCGCCGGCCTTTGAGCATCGGTGGGTCCGCGATGACGGCGAGGTGGTCAAATACCTTATCCAGGCCCGCGAGCTCGCTCTTTGCCAGCTGGAGATCGGAATGGTCTCCGCAGTTGGCTACGTAGAGGCCGCCCGCCGCCAGCGACTGCTTTGCAGCCTGAAAGAATTCCACGGTGGTGAGGTTGGCGGGTGTCTTATCGCCTGCGAAGACATCGCGGATGATGATGTCGCGGCTGGACGGAAGGAACCCCTCGGTTTCTTTGCGTGCTTCGCCGGCGCGGATTTTGACGGTGGGGGAACGGGGGACGTCGAAAAGCGTACGCACCAATTCGCCCAGCTTGGCGTCCAACTCCACCACGGTGTGTCGGCTGCCCGGGAGCCTGCTAGCGAAGTAGCGCGGGAGGGAACATCCCGCGCCGCCTAGGTGGGTGACGCGGAGCTTATTTGAGGGTCGAGTATTGAGGTGCTCAACCGCCGCCGCAATCCAGCGCATGTACTCGAACTCGAGCTCCTCCGGTTCGCCGAGCACAATGTGGCTGCTTGGCACGCCATTAACGTTGAGGATATAGGCACCATCGCGGAACTCATCCGGCACTACCTCGGCCGTGCCGGTAGAAATGTCGTAGGTGCCGGTGATTCCCGGATCGGTGGAAGCTCGCTTTCTGCCCATGTCACACAAGCTTAGGGAATGGATTCGATTTAAACCGCGTTGGGGCTAGGGAGTAGACTTTCGGGCCTGTAGTCAAGGTGAAATGGGGAGCACAATGCGAGTATTGGTTGCCATGTCCGGCGGCGTGGACTCATCGGTTGCCGCCGCCCGTGCAGTAGAAGCCGGCCACGAGGTGATTGGCGTTCACCTCGCGCTGCACAAAGACGCGCAGCAGACCAGGGAAAAGGCCCGCGGTTGCTGTTCGTTGGAGGATTCGGCCGACGCCCGTCGTATCTGCGATAAGCTGGGCATTCCCTTTTATGTGTGGGACTTTTCAGAAGAATTCAAAGAAGAGGTCATTACGGACTTCGTGGATTCCTACGCCCGCGGTGAGACACCCAATCCCTGCCTGCGCTGCAACGAGAAGATTAAGTTCCGAGCGCTGCTGCAAAAGGGCATGGCGCTTGGCTTCGATGCGGTTGCGACGGGCCACTATGCAACCATCGATGAAGACGGCTACATGCGCCGGTCTTTGGACGAAAATAAGGATCAATCTTATGTGCTCGGCGTGATTTCGGCTGAGGAGTTGGAGCACTGCTTTTTCCCCATCGGCGACACCCCCAAACCACAGATCCGCGAGGAAGCCGCAGCACACGGATTTTCCACCGCGAAGAAGCCGGATTCCTATGACATTTGCTTCATTCCCGACGGTAATACGCAGGCGTTTCTGGGTGCACGCATTGGGCTTCGCCCCGGCATGATCGTGGATCAACAGGGCACGGAGCTCAAGGAGCACGATGGTGCGTGGAACTACACCATCGGCCAGCGCAAGGGCCTAGACATCAAGGCGCCGGCTGCCGACGGCCGCCCCCGCTACGTCACCGATATTGATGCTGCTACCGGCACGGTTACCGTCGGCGCCCGCGAGGACTTGGCCGTAACCTCGATTCAGGCCGATCGCCTGAAGTACCTCCACCCAGGCATGGATGGGGATTTCGAGTGCGAGGTTCAGGTGCGCGCACACGGCTCCGTGGTGCCATGTACCGCCCACGTTGACCGCGAGGCGGACGAAATGCACCTCGAACTCAAGGAGCCGCTATCTGGTGTCGCCCGCGGCCAAGCGGCGGTGCTGTACTTGCCTTCGCCGGATAAGCTGGGAGACATCGTTATCGGCTCCGGCACCATCTGTGGAACTAATTAAGCACGCAGTTGGCAATGAGCCGATCTAGCGCTCGGACATCGATATCGGGGCCAATGTTGATTTTGAATTCGCCAGCCCTCGTCCACAGCTGCAGCTCAGCATTGAAGTCAAGGAGCTTTCCCGCGTTTTCCGTGGACCACATGTTAATGGAGGAATAGGGCAGGGAGTACATCTCTACCTTTTGCCTGTAAGGCCTTGAGCGTCGCGGATGATGAGGCGCCTATTGGTAAATACGGCGGCATCACGGACTGTCTTGAAAGCGCAGACGGGATATTCCTGTTCGGCCAAAACAGTGGAAATGTCCTGGGGAATTTCGCACTCGTTGTAGAAGGTCCAGCCGGAGTATTTTTCCACGCCCATAGTAAGGTTCCTTTCCAAGTGATACGTCGCGTATCGGGTAGATAATTCTGAAAAATAATACTAGCGCCGAGGTGAATATGGACGCTTTTGGCTTAGGCCCTATGCCGGGATACTCCATGAGTGAGGCGGCAGACATCGTGATGGGCGAGACGGGTGGTCTCCCGCACCTTCCGCAATTGCCGGACCGCGGGATTCACGCTGGGGCAATTGGGCGAACAGCGGGCTTGTTGGAAGCAGTCTCCATTGACCGCGGACCGCGCTCATGGGTGCTCAGCGATCGGCCGCAGCTCATCTCGCATCGGATAGGCGACCAGATGAGCCGGGATCTGGACGAGATTCAGGAGGTGTGGGGCGAGTCAGTTCCGCGCATCAAGGTCCAAGCGGTAGGCCCGTGGAGTTTGGCGGCCGCTGTGGAGCTAGGAAACGGGCACCGCGCGATTACTGATTCGGGTGCGTTCCGGGACTTGTGTGGTGCTCTATTGGCCGGAATTCAGGAACACAAGGCACAGGTAGCACAGCGCTTTGGGGCAGAAGTGCGGGTCCAGCTGGACGAGCCCCTGCTTGCCCACGTCCTGTCGGGCACCCTTCCAGGCACCACCGACTTCGATACGATTAGGGCTGTTCCCGCGGACCAAGTCAACGCGACACTGGCGGAGTTTTGCGCGGACTACCTCCGGCTTCGCGAGCCACTATGGGAAGTGGGAGCGAAGACGGTACTGCTCGATTTCGCTGGTCTAGCCTCGCCCGAGCATCTCGATGGCTTGGGGCAGTGGATTGATGGTGGCGCTCGCGTTGGTCTCGGCGTGGCAGGGCACGATGCTCGCACGGAAGCTATTTCTATTGCTCAGCACTTCGACCGCATGGGGCTATCACGGGAGCGAATTCCAGGGCAGGTTGATATCTTCCCGTGGCCGGTGGACAAGGCAGCGCACAGCTACTCTTTTGCCGCTGAGGTGGCGGGCATCCTCGTCCGCGACGCCGGCGATCTTTAATCGACGCGCCCGCGGCTATCCGTGGTGGTGAAGTATTCGCCCATATAGGGAATGACGTAGCGTAGCTTGCCATGGGCGGTGGGTTCGATGAGGTCGGCGTCGATAAGCCGCTGGCGGGTGGCCGACAAGGAGCGCACCGTGCGGTCCATGTGGCGCGCGATGTCTGCGATGGTGGCGATGCCATCGACTTCGACTGCGGCCATCGCCTCCAGGAACTCCCGCTGCGCCGGCGGCAGGGCCAGCGTCGCAGGCTGGTGCACCTGCGCGCCCATGATTGATATTGCGTCCGGGGCGATGGAGGCAATTGTCTGCTGGGAAATGCCGCTTTCTTGATTCCGGCGACTGCGCTCCCAAGCCAGCGAGCCCACCAATTGCACGAGGTAGGGGTAGCCGCGGGTGAGCGCGGCGGCGTTCGTAATCGCGTCCTGGCTAAACTCCAGTCCCGACCCCGAGGCTGTATGTTCGAGCGCCTGCTCCGCATTGGCCGGCGATAAGGGACCGAGCACGAATTTCTGGGCCCGGCGCAGGAAGGTGACCCCGGGCAGGTCCAGCAAGTGGTTGACCCCCTGCGGCAGGCCAGCGGCCACCAAGGCGATGTCGATTTCATCGCGCACCAAGTCTTGGTAGGCCACGGCGATGGTGGTGAGCTCTTCGACGTCGGCGTCTTGGACCTCATCGATGGTAAGGAGGATGCCGGTGCCGTTTAGCTCGGCGGATAGCTCGCGTAGGCGGGTATTCAACGTGGGGGTGAAGCGGTCTTCCTTCTGGTGGTCGAAGCCAATCGATCCTACGCCGCCGATGCCGATGCGGCTGACCTTCTTTTTATCGCTGGGCGAGAGCCGCTCGAGAAGCCTCGGAATCGTGGTGTTGACCAGTTCCTCCACCATGGTGGAGCGCCCGGAGGCACGCAGCGTTACCCAACCGCGCGCTTCAGCAATGTCTTCCAACTCGTTGATGAGGACCGTTTTGCCGATGCCCCTAGCGCCGCTTAGCACCATGGAACGGGAGGCATTGCCTGCCGAACCATCGAGGGCGGTGCGGAAACTATCGAGCACGACGCCGCGGCCGACCCAGAACAGGGGAGGGGCGCCGAATGTCGGGCGGAATGGGTTGTCCATGCGGCTAGTGTAACCCGTTTGCCGGAGATTTGGGAGACTTTCGGCTCAATGTGGAGATTTGGGAGACTTTGTAGATTTCTTACTGTGGTTTGTAGGTTTCTTACTGTGGAGAGAGTCTAGGCGCCAAGCGATGGCACCGATGTGCAGGGAGCCAGCGGTAACAATCGCGTACCACCATCCAAAATCTACTGCTCGGTACCACGGCATTGCGATGCCGACAAGAGCAATGATGGCGACCGTGAAGATTGCGTCTATAACCAGCATAGGGGAAGAAACTGGCTTCTTTAGGGTCTTCCATGCAGACCAGAGCTCGAACGCAGTGATAGCGGCAGGGATTAATGTGAGGAGCATTGTGGTTTCCTAAATCCTCTCGAAAAGTGCTTCTGCGAGGTCTTCAGTTCCCGCCGGCGAGTCATTATTTGCGAAGGCTGCGCGATTTTCCTTCGGATCAATGATGAGCATTGTGGAGTAGCCGTAGGTGCCGCCGTTGTGCCAAAAGCTCTTGCCGTCATCATTCTCCTGCCATCCATAGCTAGTGTCGCCATGTTCCATAAACCATGTAGCGAAAGCTGCCATGTCATGAGCGGTGGACCGAATGGCTCCAGCTGCGGCGGAACAGCCTTCCATTTCCCAAGGCTCAGCAGTTCGGCCTGCGGCTGTGAGTCCGCGAGGGGCTTCGTCGGGGACGGAACCTGGTGTCATGAGGTAGGTTTCCTTCATTCCGGCGGGCTTTAGGATTCTCTCGTGGAGTAATTGTTCGTATGGCGTATCGGCAGCCGTTTCTAAGGCGTGGCCGAGCAGCGCGTAGCCCAAGTTGGAATAGGATTCTGTGCCACGATCTGCAAGCTCCGATTCGGTTGCTGAATCGACGATATCTTGTGTGGATACACCTGCGTACGGGTTTGAACCGGTGATGCTAGAGACAGCAGATGAGAAAGTCATGGCTTTTGCCTGTCTGGGTAAGCCCGAGGTGTGATCGAGTAGCTCCCGAACTGTTACGTCGGAGACTGGTGAGTCACCAACCTCGAGGACTTCACCCATCGTGGTGTCGAGGCGAATTTTTCCCTCTTCTACCAGTTGGTGGGCAATTTCTCCGGTGAACATCTTGGTGGCAGAACCGATCTCTACCTCGGTGTGTTCATTGGCGCCGAGTCCGGCGAAGGTGGCCTTTCCCTGATCAAGTGTGAAGGCGGTGAGGTTGTTGAAACCAGCTTCTGAGTGTTCCCGTAGGTGCGTGGAGAGTCCTGGATCTCCGGTTGCGGTATCGGCCATCGAGATTCGCTGGGGTCCAACAATGAGTAAGAAGGTGGCCGATACCACGGTTACGACGGCGGCGAGGGCTAATTTGCGCATTAGTGGGCCTCGCTTGCGGTAATGATGGTCAGGAGGGGCACCACTCGGGCGGGGCGAAGTGCGTATTTTCCGCCTGTTTTGGTGGTCCAGCCCGCGCTAGTGAGGGCGCTGAGGTGGTGATAGGCCGTGCCGGTAGACGTGACGATTTCTTCTTCGGCAAGTTCTGTGGCGCTGGCCGGTGCGGTAAGGAGTCGGCGCAGGATCTCGCCACGAATGGGGTGGGCCAGAGCAGCAAGGCGGTCGAGGTTTTCGGACCAGTCTCCATTGGTTACTGCCCTTGTTGGTCGCTGCCATTGGTAGGTATAAGAGCCCTCGCCGATAGTGAGGTTGCCGCCAAAGATTACGGACCCCTCGGGAAGCTCTTCAGAAGGCTCGAGGGTGTCCGCAAGCCACATGGTGGACTCGCCTGTGGGAGCTTCCGCCTGAGTTGGTGTGGGGTTTTCGAGCTTGGCGACGCGCTCCTCGAGAGCTGAAACTCGGGATTCTAAAGATTCCATAGTTCTAGAATTCCAAAACTCTAGAACTATGGCAATGGGTTTAAGAAATCAGCGGCCACGCCGTCGAGACATCCGAGGCATCGCGGCCCTTGCCTTCTAGGTACTTCTTGAAGGCGACGCGGTCCTCGTACCACTTGACGGCCTGGAACTCCATGAGTTCGTTTTCCTCCATCTGTGCCAGGTTGGGGTAGTGCTGGCGAACCTGCTTCCAGGCCACGCGGGCGGCCGCGAGGGCGTCGGCAGTAGCTTCGTGGGCATTACCCAACTCGACGCCGTAGTGCTCGCACACGGCGCCAAGGGTGCGCTTTCCCTTGCGCCACTTATCGCTGACGCGGTCAATCACGTAGGGGTCGTAGACTGGGCCGGTCACCGTAAAATCGCCGGTGAGGCTGCGCAATACGGTGAGATCAAATGCTGCGTTGTAGACGATCAGCGTCAGGCCATCCTCCCATGCGGCCTTGATGGCTTCGACCGTGTCTTTTAGCACCTCCTCGTGCGGGCGGCCCTCGGCGCGGGCCTTTTCCGTAGTAATTCCATGGACATTGGTTGCTTCCTGCGGAATTTCGATTCCGGGATCGGCTAGGTGCTCAATTTTTTGCACATCGCGGCCGTCAATGCGGACTAGGGCGGAGGTAACAATGCGGGCTTCTTTAGGGTTAGCCGAGGTGGTCTCAAGGTCGAAGGCGAGCATGCGGGAGGCGTCGAAATTCATGATCCATACCTTAGTAGCTAGCCCCGACACGAGGGATAGCTACACTTGGGCAGCGTGACTAATCCAGTTGATCTGCACCGTGAATGGAATGACCTCGCGCAGGAAGTGCGCCGCCACCGCAACCTGTACTACAACGGTGAGCCGGCTATTCCCGACGCCGACTTTGATGCACTTTTCCAGCGCCTACTTGCGCTAGAAGAAGAGCACCCAGAGCTTGCCGTGCCTGATTCGCCCACCCAGCAGGTGGGTGCTGCCCCGAGCGCCGGCGAGGATATTGAGCACCTTGAGCGCATGATGAGCTTGGACAATGTTTTTAGCGCTGGCGAGATGCAGGATTGGCTGGATAGAACACCGGCTAAGACCTATCTCACCGAGCTGAAGATTGATGGCTTGTCTATCGACTTGGTTTATCGCAATGGGCGCTTGACCACCGCTGCTACTCGTGGCGACGGCACGGTGGGCGAGGAGATCACTGCCAATGCCCGCGTAATCGAGGATATTCCGCATGGGTTGACGGGAACTGCTGAATACCCTGTCCCGGAGCTTATCGAGATCCGTGGCGAGGTATATATGCGACCCGAGGATTTCGAGGAGATCAATGAGGACCGCGCGGCTGATGGCAAGGATAAATTTGCCAACCCGCGCAACGCCGCGGCCGGTGGACTTCGCATGAAGGACCCCGCCGAGGTGAAAAAGCGCCGCCTGAAGATGGTGTGCCACGGCTTGGGCGCGCGCGAGGGATTCTCGCCCACCTCACAGCACGATGCCTATAAGGCGATTGCGGCCTGGGGGCTGCCCGTTTCCCCGTATACCAAGCAGGTGCACTCAGCCAAAGAGGTTCAGGACGAGGTGGCGCATTGGGCAGAACACCGCCACGACGCCATCTTTGAAATGGATGGTCTCGTGGTCAAGGTGGATGATTTGGCGTCGCAGCGAGCGCTGGGTGCGACTTCCCGCGCACCGCGCTGGGCCATTGCCTACAAGTATCCGCCGGAGGAAGTGACCACGAAGCTCAAAAACATTGAGGTGGGTGTTGGTCGCACCGGGCGAGTAACCCCGTACGCAGTGATGGAGCCAGTCTTCGTTTCTGGATCTACGGTGGAGATGGCTACCCTGCACAACCAATCCGAGGTCAAGCGCAAGGGCGTGCTCATTGGGGATACCGTCATTATCCGCAAGGCGGGCGAAATTATTCCGGAGGTCCTTGGGCCGGTGCGCGAGCAGCGCGATGGTAGCGAGTACGAGTGGACCTTCCCGGAGAACTGTCCCGCATGCGGTACGAAATTGGCCCCGCAGAAGGACGGTGACGCGGATTGGCGTTGTCCCAATACGCAGTCCTGTCCGGCGCAGCTCTCGGCACGATTGGAGTATCTGGCCTCCCGCAAGGCGTTGGATATTGAGGCTTTGGGCGAGAAAGGTGCGATGGATCTGATCGACAACGGCATTCTCGTTGATGAGTCGGAGCTTTTTGAGCTCACCGCGGAAAAGCTATTGGCCTCAGATGTCTATACCGCAAAGAAGGACACCAAAGACAAGCGCTCTAAGAAGGAGGGCAACGTCAAGGTCAATACGGCAGGCCAGAACTTGCTAAACAACCTGGAGGAGGTAAAGGGGCGCGACTTCTGGCGCGTCTTGGTCTCGCTGTCCATACGTCATGTAGGCCCGATTGCGGCTCGGGCGCTTGCCTCCCGCTATGGATCCATGGACAAGCTGCGCGCTGCGAAGACGGAGGAGCTTGCAGAGGTCGATGGCGTCGGCATGACCATCGCGCAATCCTTCCACGATTGGTTCGAGGTGGATTGGCACCGCACGATTGTGGACAAATGGGCTGCTGCGGGCGTGGCCATGGAGGTAGCGGCCGAGGACCACAAAGAGCAGACCCTCGAGGGCTTGACCATTGTGGTTACCGGCAGCTTGGAGAACTTCACTAGGGATTCCGCGAAAGAGGCTATTGTCTCTCGCGGCGGCAAGGCCACCGGTTCGGTGTCGAAGAAAACCTCGTATCTAGTAGCAGGTGCAAACGCCGGATCGAAGGAGGATAAAGCTCGCGAGCTAGACATCCCGATCCTCAACGAGGCGCAATTCCAGCAACTACTAGAGACCGGCGAAGCCTAGTTTGCAGTGGCTATTTGAGGAAGCTGCCCAAGATAGTGCCGATGTGGCCCAGGTGCTCGACCTCGGAGGCGAGGTAGTCAGGGCCGCCGGTTCGACCCATGGCGATGACTAATCCGGTATCGCCGAGTGGGGCGGCGGCGAGTGCGGAGTCAAGCAGCGACCAGCTTTCGGGCACCCACTCGTCGCGTTCGGGGCTGAGGACGCGGGCGCTTTCCACCTCAATGTCGTGGGGAACGGTGCCGTCATCTTCCGGCGCCGCATTGGAGGAGGCCAAGCGGCGGATGGGCTCGTTATTGTCAATGACGATGCACCAGGTGGATGTGAGTGCCTTCGGGATCGCCGCGACAACCTCTTCCATGGCCGCAGTGACATTGGTGGCGTTAGCTACACGCGCGAGCAGCTCGATCTGGCCGCGGCGGTCTACTCGGCCGCTAAACGGGCGGATGGAATCAATTTCCACGCCGTCCACGGAGGAGGCGGCGGTGATGAGGACATCGGCCATTGTGCCTTGGGGCAGCTCAATGACGATGTCGTCCATAACGGTGCCATCGGGGAAGTTTTCTACGATGTCGACCGATTGGATATTGCCGTCGACGAGTCCAAAGGCGTCGGCAAGCTGGCCCAGGCTGCCAGGGGCATCGGGGAGCAGTACACGGATCAAAAAGGACATGGTCTCGCACGCTTTCGGTAGTTTGTAGTCCCAAACATGATACGTGCGTCACAATGCGGGCTTCAAGCAACGCAAATTTGGGGTGACGCGGCAGCCGTCGCGTTAGGTGCAGTACCATGGGTCGTTAGCAATTCACATAGTACATGCATCGTGTGAATATTTTTCACCCGCATGTCGATTATGCAGATAAAGGATGGAGTTCGCGTGTCTGAGATTTCGCGTGATGAGGTAGCCCACCTCGCCAAGCTTTCCCGCCTGGCCCTCAGTGAGGAAGAGCTAGCCCAGTTTGCAACGCAGATTGATGAAATTGTTGATTCCGTTTCCGCGGTAGGAAACGTGGATACTGAGGGTGTGGAGCCGATGAGCCACCCGCACTCCGTGGACGCCCCGATGCGCGAGGACGTTATTGTGCGCACCCTTACTGCAGAACAGGCCTTGGACCAGGCGCCGGCCGTAGAAGATGAGCGCTTTGTCGTGCCACAGATTTTGGGAGGAGAATAAATGTCTAACCTGACCGTTCCCGCGGAGGGCTTGACCTCCCTGACTGCCGCCGAGCTGGCGGAAAAGATTCATTCCCGCGAAATTACCTCCCGCGAGGTTACCCAGGCCTTCCTGGATCGCATCGCAGAGACCAATGAGGAGCTTAACTCCTTCCTGCACGTGGGTGCGGAAGAAGCCCTCGCGGCTGCCGACGCCGTGGATAAGGCCTTCGATGCTGGCGAAGAGCCTGCTTCTGGTCTGGCTGGCGTGCCACTGGCGCTGAAGGACTTGCTCGTTACCACCGATGCGCCGACCACCGCGGCGTCCAAGATGCTGGAGGGCTACGTTTCTCCGTATGACGCCACTGTGACCAAGCGTCTGCGCGAGGCCGGGATTCCCATCCTGGGCAAGACCAACCTGGATGAGTTTGCCATGGGTTCTTCCAATGAGAACTCTGCCTTTGGTCCAGCGCATAACCCTTATGACACCGAGCGCACCCCGGGCGGCTCGGGCGGCGGTACCGCAGCTGCACTCGCCTCCGGCCAGGCACCGCTCGGCATTGGTACCGATACCGGCGGCTCCATCCGCCAGCCAGCCGCGCTGACCAATACTGTGGGTGTTAAGCCAACCTACGGCACCGTGTCCCGCTATGGCCTCATTGCTGCTGCATCTTCGCTGGATCAGGCCGGCCCCTGTGGCCGCACGGTCCTAGATACCGCGCTGTTGCACGAGGTCATCGCCGGCCACGATGCCTTCGATGCGACCTCCGTGGATAAGCCGGTAGCACCGGTTGTCGCCGCCGCCCGCGAAGGTGCCAAGGGAGACCTGTCCGGTGTAAAGGTCGGCCTCATTAAGCAGTTTGAGCGCGATGGCTGGCAGGAAGGCGTGATGGAGAATTACCACGCCGCCGTCGATCAGCTGCGCGAGCAGGGTGCCGAAATTGTTGAGGTTGATTGCCCGCACTTCGATGACGCCCTGGCGGCGTACTACCTGATCATGCCGTGTGAGGTCTCGTCTAACCTGGCACGTTTCGATGGCATGCGCTACGGCCTGCGTGCCGGCGATGACGGCTCCCACTCCGCGGAGCAGGTCATGTCCCAGTCTCGTGCGGAGGGCTTTGGCCCCGAGGTAAAGCGTCGCATCATGCTGGGCACCTATGCGCTGTCCGTGGGCTACTACGACGCCTACTACCTGCAGGCGCAGCGCGTGCGTACCCTCATTGCGCAGGACTTTGCCCGTGCCTTCGAGCAGGTTGACGTACTCGTTTCCCCGACCACCCCGACTACCGCCTTCAAGCTGGGGGAGAAGGCCGAGGATCCGATGGCAATGTACAACTTTGACCTGTGCACCCTGCCGCTGAACCTGGCCGGCCTGTGCGGCATGTCTGTGCCGTCCGGTATGGCGAGCGATACCAACCTGCCCACCGGCCTGCAGATCATGGCTCCGGCCTTTGCGGATAATCGCCTGTACAAGGTGGGCGCTGCCTATGAGGCTGGCCGCGATAAGTAAATCGCCGCCTGTGGAGTCCCTGACGATTCCATAAAGGTTTCTTTACCCCCGTTGAAGTTATATTCGGCGGGGGTAAATTATTGGGTATGCATTTCAAAAAGACCGCACTGTTTTCGCTGTCCGCCGCTGTGCTGATGGGCGCTGGAGCTGCCAACGCTGCGCAGGTTCCCGACATCGATCCGGGGTTTAGCATGACCGCGCCGACCCAGTCTGATCTGATTTCTCCGCTCCCGGAGGGCGCAGAGAAGCTGGAGCCTCACATTGAAGGACAGACCATCACCGGCGACCTCCACTCCGTTAAGGAAGACGGCAAGCTGAGCGTCTCCTTTGCTAAGGACCGTACCCTGGCGGTCAATGATGGCTGCAATACCTACACCACTACCTACGAGGTGGCCAAGGATGGCACCATCAGCGTGGGCGAGTTCAATTCCACCCGCGCGGCCTGCGATGAGCATACGCAGGAGCTTTCCGACGCCCTCCGTGGCCTCCTCGAGTCCAACCCCTCCTTCTATAACCTCCCCGGCGGCACCGTTGCCTTGGGTAGCGATAATGCTGCGGTTGAGTTCACGGTGGCCAAGTAGAAACTAGCGCCGCGCAAGAGAAATGCGCACCATGTCTAGGGACGTGGTGCGCATTTGTGTGGGTGGAGACTATTTGGCGTCGGAAAGCGCATAAGCCGCGCCCGCCGAGGCTGCAGTGACGCTGAGTACCGCCGGCCACGCACCGATCTTCTTGGCCAGTGGGTGGGAGGCGCCGAATGCGCCCACGTAGAGTGCGCACAGGCCGGCGGTGGTAGCCGGGGTGGTTTTCTTGGCCCAAGAGCGACCCGCCCATACACCGGCAGCGGCGAGGATTACGCCGCCTAGCGGGCGAATGCCGGTCTCGCGGGCGGTGACCCAGCCACCGATGAGGCCGAGGGTGACAGTAGTCGCGGTAGAAACGTCTTGGGGCTTTTTAATATCGATCATGGACATGCAGCCAGTCTAGGTCGACATTTCTCGGACCGCTAGACTCTAAGGCCATGACTGTGGAGACGCATCTGCCGCCCGAGCGCCAAGCATGGCGCGCCATGTTTGCATTGTCCCTCGGATTCTTTGTATCCCTGCTGGACCAATCCATGGTGGCGGTGGCGCTGCCTGACCTGCAACGCGAGCTCAACGCAGGCGTAAACCACACCATGTGGGTATCCGCGGCCTATTTGTTGGCTGTGGTGGTGCCGCTGCTCTTTGCCGGCCGCTTGGGCGATGTTTTAGGCCAGCGCCGGATGTTCTGTTTGGGTGTGGGCATTTTCGGACTCGGTGCGGTGGCGTGTGCCGTGGCGCCCACAGTGGAAGTGCTCATTGCGGCGCGTGCCGTGCAAGGCGTGGGTGCGTCCCTCCAGATGCCACAGACCATGTCCGTTATCAATCGCATCTTTGCGCGCGAGCGCCGTGGGCGCGCACTGGGTGTGTGGGGCGTCATTGGCTCGGTAGCTGCACTTGCCGGTCCACTCGCCGGTGGCTTTCTGGTCGGGCACTTTGGGTGGCAGGCCGCCTTTTGGGTACACGTTCCCTTCGTGGTGCTAGCCATTGTCTTCGCGCTGCTGTGGGTGCCTGAGCTGCCCACGACCGCGCAGTCTATCGATGCGCCCTCGGCCATCGTGTCGCTCATCGCCTTGGCGGCAATCGTCTTTGGTATTCAGCAGGGCCCGGTGCTTGGCTGGGGATGGACCATTTGGCTGATCCTGCTCGCCGGAGTTGTCGCTAGCGTCTGGTTTATTCGATTGCAGGCAACTGCCCAGGCCCGCGGGTCGAGTCCGCTGGTGCCGCTGGCGCTATTTAGTGACCGCAATTACCTGGCGGGCTCGGTAGGAATCATTGCAATGGGGTTCATGGCGGCCGCAGTGATGCTGCCCATCATGTTGTGGCTGCAGACCATGCAGGGAGTGCCTGCGGGCGAAGCCGGCATCATCGTGGCTCCTATGGCGCTGGTGTCTCTCCTGATATCTCCGCTCGCTGGCATCATGGCGGATTATGTTAACCCGCGGATCCTGGGGGTGCTGGGATTTTCCATCCTGATACTTTCGCTCCTTGCGGCATGGTGGGTCATGCAGGTCGACGCCCTTCCGTGGGTCCTCGGTCTGCCCATTGCCGGGCTCGGCGTGGGACAGTCCTTCATTTGGGGTTCCAACGCAGCTACCACCTTGCGCGATATCTCGCCGGAGCTTATGGGCGCTGCCTCCGGTGTGTATAACACCTCCCGCCAGGTGGGTTCCGTGGTGGGAGTTGCCCTGGTATCCGCAGTTATGCAAACGGGTAACCCAGAGGCGGCAATTATTAATTCGCTGCTCGTCATCGTGGCTGCGCTGGTGGTGGGCCTGGTTTCTGCCCTAGGTTTTAGGGACACTCTGCAGGCCTAAAAATCGCGCGCTAGATTGGTAGATATGCGTCTAGGTGTTTTAACGTCCGGCGGCGATTGCCCCGGCCTCAATGCTGTAATCCGTGCGGTAGTGCGTACCGCGTCCAATGAATTTGGAGATACCGTTGTAGGTTATGAAGACGGCTGGGTCGGTCTGATGGAAGACCGCCGCCGCGATCTTTATGACGATGCGGAAATCGACCGTATTTTGTTGCGCGGCGGCACCATCCTGGGTACCGGCCGCCTGCATCCGGATAAGTTCAAGGCCGGCCTTGACCAGATTAAGTCCAACATGGCGGATGCCGGGGTGGATGCCCTTGTCGCCATCGGTGGTGAAGGTACCCTCAAGGGCGCAAAGTGGCTTTCTGATAACGGCGTGCCAGTAGTGGGCGTGCCGAAGACCATTGATAATGACGTTAACGCCACCGACTACACCTTTGGTTTCGATACCGCCGTTTCTGTGGCCACCGATGCTATCGACCGTCTGCACACCACCGCAGAGTCCCATAACCGCATCCTGATCGTGGAGGTTATGGGCCGCCACGTGGGATGGATTGCCCTGCACGCGGGCATGGCCGGCGGCGCGCACTACACCGTGGTACCGGAAGAGCCCTTTGATATCGCGGAGATTACGAAGGCGATGGAACGCCGCTTCCAGATGGGCGAGAAGTACGGCATTATCTGCGTGGCAGAAGGCGCCCTCCCGAAGGAGGGGACTATGGACTTCGAGGCCGGCGGCGTCGATCAGTTTGGGCACCAGACTTTCAACGGCATCGGCCAGGTAATCGGCGATGAAATCAAGGCACGCACCGGGTATGACGTGCGTACGACCGTGCTGGGGCATATCCAGCGCGGCGGCACGCCGACGGCCTATGACCGCGTGCTTGCTACTCGCTACGGCGTGCACGCAGCGCGCGCCATCCACGAAGGCAAGTCTGGCATGTGTGTTGCCCTCCATGGTGAGGATATTGACCTCGTCCCGTTGGAAGATGCCGTGGGTACGCTGAAGACGGTACCGGAATCGCGTTATCGCAACGCCCAGGCGCTCTTTGGCTAGAGGCATACTGCGTTCCGAATATTAAGATAGCGCTCCCACTGGGTGGGAGCGTATTCTTTTGCCCATGAGTATCGATAGCATGACAGATAATCGGGTGGAGGCGCCCGCTGCGCCCTCCTCAGCGCAAGACCGTCAAGCGCTCATTGCAGCGCTAGGCTTTCCCGTGCTCGTGATTATCGGTGGCGTGGTGGGATACCTCGCGCCAGAGACCGCAGCTTCCTTCGCCCCGCAAGTCACCCCACTGCTGGGTATTGTCATGTTCGGCATGGGCCTAACCCTCAAGCCGGTAGATTTTGCCTTGGTGGTTCGCCGTCCGCTGCCCGTTCTCATCGGAGTAGTAGCGCAGTTTGTCATAATGCCGCTGGTGGCGCTGTTGGTGGTCGCTGTGATGGATCTTCCTGATGCTGTAGCGGCCGGCGTTATCTTGGTGGGCTGCGCGCCCGGCGGCACGAGTTCCAACGTGGTGTCTTACCTTGCGCGCGGTGATGTGGCTTTGTCGGTGACCATGACGTCCATTTCCACCCTGTTGGCGCCGGTCCTCACGCCGTTGCTGACACTGTGGCTGTCAGGGGAGTACATGCCGGTCTCCGCCTCGGCCATGGCGTGGTCCATTGTGAAGGTCGTGCTCATTCCGGTTATCGCCGGCATTCTCATCGGCATGCTGGTTCCCCGAGTGGTGATAAAGATTAACGCGGCATTGCCGTGGATCTCGGTTGCGGCCATTTCAGCCATTGTGTGCATTGTGGTTGGCGGAGCGCACGACACCATCGCTACCGCAGGCGTACTCGTCTTCGCCGCAGTGGTAATCCACAACGGCTGCGGCTACGGCTTGGGCTACCTGGCCGGAATGCTGACCAAGCAGCCGATCGCCGCGCGGCGCACCATGGCCGTCGAGGTGGGCATGCAAAACTCCGGCTTGGCTACCTCCCTGGCATCGACCTATATGAACCCATTGGCCGCCCTGCCAGGTGCCGTCTTTTCGGTGTGGCACAACCTCTCTGGTGCGGTGCTGGCAGCCATCTGCCGCTATTCGGATTCCCGGAAGTAGGACCGGGAAACCCGCTAAAAATTAATCGTGACCGCAGGATAGGATTCGTCTACAAACCAGGGTTCTTTCTGCACGGTCAGTGGGGGCTGGCCTTGCTCGAAAGAGAGGGTGTCGCCGTCTTTGACGGTGGCGCCTTGCAGAACATGGTCTGTGATATTGGCCAGCTTGTAATAGAGATCGGTGGGATCCATGGATTCGGTCGCTGCCTGGACTTCAGGGTGTCCGGCTTGGACCAGCCCAACGGTATAACCCAAGATCTTGTTTTCTTTTTGGGTAAGCCACACTGGGGCGATGTGCATTGGGGCAAGGTTGTCCCGAACGGCCTCGAGGAAAGTATTCGGCGCGATAGAAACGTTGCCGCGCGGGTTATGCACTATCAGGCAGTCGGGGTGCTCGGCTACTACCGCGGTGGCCTTGGAGAGCAGCTCAAGGTGATCGCGGCGGGCTTCGCGGAATTGCTTCGCGCGATCATCTTCGGTCTCGCCGGGAAGCACGGACACGAGGATTTGTGCGGTGGCGGAATCGAGGCCGCGAGCATCCGCGCTCAAAATGGGGTGGAGGCCATAGCTTTCGCGGGTGGGAGGGGTATCGACGGCTTGGTAGTGCAATAGGAAGGACTCATCAAGCTCGACCATGATGCTTCCGGGATTTTTGCCCGGCGTGATATCTCCCAGGCGATCGCCAAAAGTGGTGGTCAGGCGCTCGCTTACCTCTTCAGGGGTAGGGGCAGTGCGGAAGACTGCGATGTTGATCAATGGGGCATCGATAAGCGCGGCATCAACGCTATGTGGTGTAGTCATAATATTCAGCTTAGGGGCGTGAGCGCGCGGGCGCATGGACGTATTAAGATGGCACGCATGACTGCTGCGATGTATGACCTGATGGACTTCGATGAGGTCCTAGAAAAGTTCGAACCGGTAATGGGCATGGAAGTCCACGTAGAGCTGGATACGGAAACCAAGATGTTTTCTACCTCTCCTACGAACTTCAACGCAGCGCCTAATTCCAACGTTGACCCGGTCTCCCTGGGCCTGCCCGGTGCGCTGCCGGTAGTTAACTCCAAGGGCGTGGAGGGCGCCATCAAGATTGGCCTGGCGCTTAATTGCTCCATTGCGGAGTCCTCTCGCTTTGCCCGCAAGAATTACTTTTACCCGGACCAGCCGAAGAACTACCAGATTTCCCAGTACGACGAGCCGATTGCCTATGACGGCTACCTGGACGTTGTGCTGGAAGACGGCACCGAGTGGCGCGTGGAAATCGAGCGTGCCCACATGGAGGAAGACACCGGCAAGCTGACCCACCTCGGTGGTGCGGACGGCCGTATTCACGGCGCCACGGCATCCCTGGTGGATTGCAACCGTGCGGGCATTCCTCTCATTGAGATCGTTACCAAGCCGATCATTGGCGCCGGTGAGCGCGCGCCGGAGGTGGCTAAGGCCTACGTTTCCGCGCTGCGTGAGCTCGTTGCAGCCTTGGGCGTTTCCGACGCCCGCATGGATCAAGGCTCCATGCGTGTGGACTCCAACCTGTCCCTGCGCCCGGTGGGCCAGGAAGAGTTTGGTACCCGTACCGAGACCAAGAACATTAACTCCCTGCGTTCCGTGGAGCAGGCGGTTCGCTTCGAAATGCAGCGCCAGGCGCAGGTGCTCGAAGATGGCGGCACCATTGATCAGGAAACCCGTCACTATCAAGAGACCGATGGCACCACTTCGAAGGGTCGTCCGAAGGAAACCGCGGAGGATTACCGTTACTTCAATGATCCGGACCTGCCGCCGGTCATCGCCCCGCGCGAGTGGGTAGAAGAGCTGCGCCAGACCCTTCCGGAACTGCCATGGGTTCGCCGTGCGCGCATCCAGGAAGAGTGGGGCATCAAGGATGAGGAGATGCGCGACTTGGTCAACGCCGGCGCCCTCGACCTCATCGTGGATACCGTTGAAGCCGGTGCGAAGCCGGACGAGGCACGCTCCTGGTGGGTTTCCTACCTGGCCGGCAAGGCCAACGAGCAGGAGACCGATCTTGCTGGTCTGTCCATTACCCCGCAGCACGTGGCGCGCGTTATCGCGCTCGTCAACGAGGGCAAGCTGACCACCAAGCTCGCACGCAAGGCCGTCGACGGTGTGTTGGCGGGCGAGGGTGACGTCGACGAGGTCGTCGAAAAGCGCGGCTTGGAGGTCGTGCGCGATGATGGCGCCATCGAGAAGGCCGTGGATGACGCGCTGGCCGCCAACCCGGACATCGTGGAAAAGTACCGTGCCGGCAATAAGAAGGTCACCGGTGCCATCGTGGGTGCGGTCATGAAGGCCACCCAGGGCAAGGCCGATCCGGGCCAGGTCAATAAGCTCATCGCAGAGAAGCTGAACTAAGACCCCCACATAGCCAGCCGCGTTTTCCTCCTCAACGAGAGGGGCGTGGCTGGCTTTTTGGTTTTCCTTCCCCGTTAGAGTTGGTGATTATTTTCGTTAGGCGAGGTCAGTGGGGTTACGCGTAGGGTCGTGGGCATGACAATTAAGAGCAAAGTATTGCAAAAGGAAAGCCCTGAAGCACCATTCAAGGTCGTAGAAATTGAGCGCCGCGATCCGCGCGAAGACGACGTGGTCATTGATATCAAGGCTGCAGGCATCTGCCACTCCGATATTCACACGATCCGCAACGAATGGGGCCAGGCCCACTTCCCGCTGACGGTGGGCCACGAGATTGCCGGCGTCGTGGAAGCCGTGGGCGATAAGGTCACGAAATTTAAAGTCGGCGACCGCGTTGGCGTTGGCTGCCTGGTCAACTCCTGTGGTGAGTGCGAACAGTGTCGCAACGGCCAGGAGCAGAACTGCCTGAATGGCAATGTGGGCACCTATAACTCCGAAGATGTAGACGGCACCATTACCCAAGGCGGCTACGCCCAGAAGGTAGTCGTCAACGAAAACTTTGTGTGCACCATCCCGGAGGGCATTGACTTTGATGTCGCAGCCCCGCTGCTGTGCGCCGGAATCACTACCTATTCACCGCTGGCTCGCTGGCAGGTCAAGGAAGGCGACAAGGTTGCCGTAGTAGGCCTGGGCGGCTTGGGCCACATGGGTGTGCAGATCGCGGCGGCCAAGGGTGCGGATGTAACCGTGATTTCCCGCTCCCTGCGCAAGGAAAAGGAAGCCTACGAGCTGGGTGCTAAGCATATTCTGGCCACAGGTGAGGACGAAGACTTCTTTGATAACCACCGTGGTGAATTCGACCTCATCTTGTCCACCATTTCTGCCCAGTACTCCCTCAATGACTACCTGCAGCTGCTGAAGCCGCGCGGCATCATGTCCGTTGTCGGACTTCCACCGGAAGAGCTGGGAGTACACATGAGCAGCCTTGTCGGCGGCGGCAAGGTGCTAACCGGTAATAACATCGGCGGCATTGCAGAGACCCAGGAAATGCTGGATTTCTGCGCCGAGCACGGCATCGGCGCCGTTATTGAAAAGATCGGCGTCAACGATGTTGATGACGCCTATGAGCGCGTGGTGGAAGGCGATGTAAAGTTCCGCTTCGTGATTGATACCGCGACCTTTGACGACTAAAGCGTTAGGTTGATTTCGCGGAACGCCCGAATGTGATTTACCACAACATCGGTATGTGCCAGTAGGTGTTTAACGGGTCACTTACGTACCATTCCTTAAGGAACGCATACCGGTGTTGTGTAGCCCATGTGCTGGGGAGTGGGGGACAAGGGGCCGCGCGCACCAGTATGCGAGAGATATTCGCTACAAAAGTTAGGCAACCGTGTCTTCTAAAAACATTATCGCCATTGCCATGTCCTTCGTGGGCTTGTTGGTGGGCGCCGGCTTTGCCACGGGCCAAGAGGTGGTGCAGTACTTCACTGCCTTTGGTTCCTGGGGTATTCCCGGCATCATTATCGCCGCACTGATCATGACCCTTGCCGGTACCGTGTTCTTGCAGCTGGGCAGCTACTTCCACGCTTCTGAGCACAATACCGTTTTCCGCAATGTCACCCACCCGATCGTCTCCAAATTGCTGGACATCGCGGTCATCATCACCCTCTTTGCCATTGGCTTTGTGATGTTGGCTGGCGCGGGTTCCAATATGGAGCAGCAGTTTGGCTGGAAGACTTGGATCGGCTCCACGCTCATGTTGGTATTGGTGCTTATCGTGGGCATGCTCGACGTGGATAAGGTATCCAAGGTTATCGGTGCTGTAACACCGACCATCATCATTGCGGTCATTGGTGTTGCCATCTACACCGGCCTCAATATGCCGGATGACATCGGCGCCGCTATGGACGCCTCCAGCCAGATCGACACCCCGATTGGTAACTGGCTCATTTCCGCACTCAATTACAACGGCCTGGCGCTGATGCTCGCCGTGTCCATGTCCCTGGTTATCGGTGGCGACAATATCAGCCCACGCGAGGCCGGTTGGGGCGGCGTTGTAGGCGGCGTCATCTACTCCATCATGATGGGCCTTGCCGGATTCTCCTTGCTGATGAACTCGGACAAGGCACAAGGCTCCGATATTCCGATGCTGTCTTTGGTAGATAGCGTTAACCCGACGCTCGGCTCCATCATGGCGGTCATCATTTACTTGATGATCTTCAATACCGCTATCGGCATGTTCTACGCACTGGGCAAGCGCCTGTCTGCTGGTCATGAGAAGCGCTTCCCGGTTATCTTCGTTATTGGCTGCTTGGCTGGTTTCGCCGTGTCCTTCGCCGGCTTCAAGACCCTGATGAACTACATCTACCCCGTCATCGGCTACATGGGCATTCTGATGGTAGCCATCCTGGTCTTTGCTTGGTTCCGCAGCCAGTCTCAGATCCAGGATGAGGCCGTGCGCCGTGAGCGCGTACGCGCCCTCATGCATCTGAAGCTGCATCCGGACAAGGCATATGATGCTGAGCGCTATGACGATGAAATTGGCCAGCACATCGAGGACTCCAATATGGACAATGAGGCCCTCTACGATGAGCTGGTGGATGAGGTCACCGAAGAGCTTGACGGCGACGATGACGTGGACTTTGACAAAAAGAAGTACGCAGAAAAGCGCCACGACTACTCCTATTACACCGAACGCGACGCGGTAGAAACCGACCGCACCCCGGAAGAAATTGAAAAGTGGGTCGAAGAAACCGGCGCATCCGGCGCCCCTGAAGAAGATGAGGAGCTGCCAAAGGCTGACAATTCCAAGAATTAAGCGGACAATGGGGTGCTATGAGTATCTATGCACCCGCATCTGACCGTTATGATTCGATGGAGTACCGCCGAGTAGGCAACTCTGGGCTGAAGCTGCCGGCCATTTCCCTTGGCCTATGGCAGAACTTCGGCGACGACCGTCCCCTGGCCACGCAGCGCGAAATCCTGCGCGCGGCGTATGACCGGGGGATTACTCATTTCGATTTGGCCAATAACTATGGCCCTGAACCAGGCGCCGCGGAGGACAACTTCGGACGCATCTTCGCCCGTGATTTCCGCCCCTTCCGCGATGAAATGATCATTTCCTCCAAGGCCGGCTGGGTGATGAATGATTCGCCCTACGGTTTCGGCGGCTCCCGCAAGTACCTGGTGAGCTCCTTGGACGCTTCCCTGAAGCGTATGGGCTTGGATTATGTGGACATCTTCTACCACCACCGTCCGGACCCGGATACCCCGCTGGAGGAGACCCTGTATGCGCTGCGGGATATCGTAGCCTCCGGCAAGGCGCTGTATGTGGGCATCTCCTCTTATGGTCCGGAGCTCACCGCTGAGGCCGTGGAGTTTATGGAAGATGAGGGCTGCCCGTTGCTGATTCATCAGCCCAGCTATTCCATTTTGAACCGCTGGATTGAGCGCCCGGGCGAAGACGGCGAGTCGCTGCTTGATGTCACGGCGCGCAGCGGCCTAGGCGTCATCGGCTTCGGCCCGTTGGCGCAGGGTATGCTCACGGACCGCTATATCGACGGCATCCCCGCAGATTCGCGTGCGGCGAAGAATAAGACCTTGGAAAAGGACTGGCTCAATGAGGAGAACCTTTCCATGATCCGCTCGCTCAACGATATTGCAGGCAAGCGCGGGCAGTCGCTGGCCCAGATGGCCATTTCGTGGGTGCTGCGTGACCAGGGGGATCGCACGCTTACCTCGGCGCTGTTGGGTGCTTCTTCGGTGGAGCAGCTCGAGCACAACCTGGGCGCGCTGGATCACCTTGACTTCAGCGCGGAGGAGCTGGCTGCGATTGACGACGTCGCCCATGACGCCGGCATCAACCGCTGGGCCGGCGCCACCGCCTCCCGCGTGCGAGGAAACTAGGCGGGTTGAATCCCGGCCCTAGAGCAGGAGCAACTTGAGCGTTAGGCCAATCATGATGACGCCGATGCCGAAGTTGATCCAGCGCCACACTGTGGGCCGGGACAGCACGTGGGAAAAGCGCGCGGCGCCAAAGCCGATGAAGGGGAACCAAGTGAAGCTGGCGCAGATTGCACCCACGGCGAAAAGCCAGCGCCCCGATTCGCCATATTGATTAGCAATGCCGCCGAGCATCACCACGACATCTACATAAGCGCCTGGGTTAAGCCATGTTAAGGCCAGGGCGGTAAGCAGCGGCTTAACCCAGGAGGGGGAGCGCTTAATCTCGACGCGAGTTGCGGTCTTGGTCGTGCTGTGTGCCTGAGAGCCATCGAAGGAGGCGACTTCCTGCGGGACCTTTGGCTGCGTGGATTCAACCTCGATGGCCTCGCCTTTGGTCTTGAGCGCATCGCGGAAGCAGGTGAAGGTGAAATACGCCAGGTAGGCGGCGCCAACATATTTCAAAACCTGCAGGGCGTTGGGGAACTTTTCTACCAAGTAGCCCACGCCGGCCGTGCCGGAGGTGATCAGGATGACGTCAGAAAGCGCGCAGACGACAATGATGAGGCCAATGTGGTCGCGGCGAATGCCGTATTTGAGCAGCATGGCATTTTGTGGGCCGACGGCCACGATGAGCGATAATCCCAAGAAGAAACCAGCAAGCACGAGGGACATGCCTTCTAGTGTGAATTCCCGGCCTGAATTAGTCCAGTTAATGAATCTACAGTTGGTTTAGAATAGCTTCATGAACCCGGTGCACCTAGAAACTTTGCTCGCCATCGTGGACGAAGGCAGCTTTGATGTTGCCGCAGCCGTGCTCGGCATATCGCCGTCTGCGGTAAGCCAACGCATCAAGGCGCTAGAATCGAGCACCGGTCGAGTGCTCCTTCGCCGTGCCACTCCGGTAACCGCGACAGAAGCGGGGGAGATCCTGGTGCAATCCGCACGCCGCATGGCGTTAGTACAGGCCGAGACGGACGCCCGCCTAGGCCACCGCCTGGCCCGCGTCCCGCTCTCAGTCGCAGTGAACTCGGATTCCCTAGCGACATGGTTTCGTAGGGTCCTTAGCGATACCGCGCGGCGGGGCGATGTCGCCCTGCGCATCCGGATTGAGGATGAGGCGCGCACCTTAGCCATGCTGCGGCGGGGCGATGTGCTTGGCGCAGTGACGAGGGAAGCCACGCCGGTCTCGGGCTGTGAGTCGAGCTTTTTGGGTACGATGCGCTACTTCCCAGTCGCGGCACCACATATTGCAGAAAGCTTCCATAGCGGCCGGCTGACCTGGGAAACTATGCCCCTTGTTGGCTATGGTCCCAACGATCAGGTACTGGATGATGCGATGCGGGAGCGCTTCATTGATTCGGCCGTGGTCCGTGCGCGGGTGTCACAGATTCCCTCTTCCGAGGGCTACCTCGAGGCCGTTCGCGTCGGCCTGGGGTGGGGATTGCTACCCCAGGCCCAGGCACTGCCGCTTTTGGAGGCGAAAGAGCTGGTGCTTCTCGACGACTCCCCGCTCGATATCGACCTCTACTGGCAGCGTTGGCGCTTGGAGTCAGAGGTTTTGAGCGAACTTACGCGTTCGGTTATCGAGGCTGCGACCGATCTAGTGGCAACGTAGCACGCGTGCTCGCGCGGCGCGCCGTGGTGGGTACCACAAAAGTGCAGGCACGTGCCCTAAATTGGAGCTATGAGCGATAAGCAGCAACCGGATAAAGCCACCCCGTTTGATGAGGATATGGACGTGCCTACCTATAACGCGAAGCCCGCTAGCAAGGATTCTGTCTCCGGCCAGGGGAAGTCGAAGCCTGGCCTCTTCGAGCGCGCCGGCCGCGCTGAGCCGCAGGAGATCAAGCCGTCCCAGGCGCAGCAGGACCACCCGGAAACCGAGGTACTGTCCTACTCCAGTGCGAATGAGGCCGCGCGTCAGCAAAGTGGCGGCGGCGAGGAGACCGTAGCCTTCGCGCAACCGGAGTCCACCACGTCGGCCAGCGTGGAGCAGGAGACGGCACTTGCTACTGCCGACGCCCCCGCGGACAGCGCCCTCAGCACTGAAACCGCAGAGGAGCGCGAGGCTCGACTGCAGGCGGAACAAGAAGAAAAGGAAGGCTATCAACGCTACGGTCGCCGCGGCACCATCGACTTCGGTCTGCTATTCATTCGCATCGCACTGAGCGCCTACCTGATCATTGCCGGTGCAAAAACCTTTTTCGAGCTCGGTGATAGCCAGGGCTTGTCCGGTCTAGAGGGCGACTTTGCTAACTATGCCTGGGATACCGCACTGTCCATTGCGGTGCCGACCATGCAGCTTATCGCTGGTGTGTTCTTGCTGCTCGGCCTCATCACGCCGCTGGCGGCCATGATTGGCCTGGTAGTGACCGGCTTTACTGCCGTCCACGAGCTAGCTCAGACCGATGCCGGCCTGGACGTCTTTAGCTGGCCGGAATCCGTATGGCTTTCCTTGGTCCTCTTTGTCATCGCAGTGGGCCTGCAGTTTACTGGCCCAGGCTTTATCTCCCTAGACTTCAAGCGCTCGTGGGCACGCCGCCCACTGGGTACTTCCTGGGCCTTTGTTCTCATCGGCATCGCCATCCTCGCCGCACTCTGGTTCTTCGGCGCAGGGGTTAATCCGCTGAATTAGGCCCTTATAGATTGTCCGTCGCAATAGCGGCGGATTTTCTTTTCCCCTTGCTTTCCAGGGTGGAAAGTATGATACTTTCTAAAGTGGAAAACAACGAAAGGTCGAGGACGAAAGGAACGGTGATCATGGACGAAAGTGTGCACGAGGCACTGACCTTCAATGAAGAAGTGGAAAAGGATCAAAGCGACAAGCGGAAGACTGCGCTTAATGCTCTGTTTGCTGCAGCGCTGGCAGTACTTTGGTTTATCTTGAGCCAATGGGGGAATGGCATGCCGTGGTGGGTGTTCCTCGGCTTCGTGGTGTTTGGTCTTGGAGCAATCATGTGGGTTGGTGCCCATCAGAGTGATGTGCGTCCGAGCTATAGGCAGGATCCATTCAACCAGCCGGAGCCGGATAAGAAGTACTATTTCGGAATCATTCTGATTTTTATCCCTACGTTTTTCCAGACCTTTCTCGAAGGACACATGGTAATTACGGCCGTAGCATTCACGTTGTGGGGCTTGGGCGTGTTTTGGGTTCTCAATTCTGGTGCGATGGATCTGTCCACGCGAGACCACGAGAGTAATAAGCGGGCAAGCGACGATGAGTGAGCTTGATCCGATAATCCACCCGCTTAATCGGTTTAAGATTTGTGCGGTGCTCAACGCGGCTGGCGCAGTGGAAGGCGCCATCAACAAAGAGATGCGTTTTGCCGCGATTCGAGACAAGGTTAATCAGTCCGATGCCACGCTGTCTAAGCAGCTAAGCGCACTGGAAAAAGAGGGGTATATCAGCCGCTTTCGCGAGTATGGATCTTCGCGTGGCAAGGACACGGTATGGGTGATGCTCACGGCGAAAGGTAAGGCCGCATTCGATTCGCACCTTGCAGCGCTTAAGACACTAGCGGGGCAGGAGTAGCGGTACTCGCGTTCCGGTTATTGCGCTGGGAGGCATAGAAAGCGGCTGCGAAAAGTGCGACGGCCAGTATGGTTAGCCATACGAAGTCATCCACCCAGAACTTTTGGTAGCGCTCCATGGCGTGGACATCGACTTGATCGCCCCACCACCACTTAGGCGGAACTGTCAGCAGCATGGCTGCCCAGGCGATAAGGACGGTCAGGAGGCTGCCTGCAGCCCAACCTGACGGCAGCCAGGTCCAGGCGCGGTAGACAAAGACCGGGATGATGAGCGTGAGCCAGACCCAGTGGTGCGACCAGGAAACAGGGGAGATGAGTAGGAGGGTGAGGGCGGTGACCAATTGGGCGTCGACAAGCAGATGCTCTTCGCACAGTCGCTTGATAAGCCACGCAGCAAAGGCAATAACCACTAGGGAGGCTGCGAGCCACGCAAGGTTGATGGTCAGTCCATTGGCGTCCATGGCTTCCGTAGAGGAATACATGCGCTGAATGGCTCCCTTGATGGAACTATTGGACTGGTACTCGGTTGCGACGCCGAAGTCGCCGCCAGAGCCCATATCGAGCAATTTAGAGCTGAAGAACTCCACGAATGCGTCCCAGCGGAAGGCTGCGGCGAGGAGAGTGGCTGCGACTGCGGAGAGGAAAGCCGTGGCAATCTGTTTCCATTCCTTGCGCACGAGGAAGTAAAGCAGCATTGCTAGCGGAGTAATTTTGATGGCCGCGGCCAGGCCAATCAAGATGCCTTGTGGTAGGAAGCGCTTGCGTGGGACGAGGTCGAGGGTAACCAGCGTCATGACCACGATATTTATCTGTGCAAAGCCGTTATTGAGGTCAACCGGCTCGAAGCGCAAGGCAATGGCCCAGGCAATGGCGGTAACGGGCAAGAGGAAATCCGGCTTCTTTAGCACCGCCTTGAAGACAAAGTAGAGGCAGACGAGCAGGAGAAGATCGGACAGGACAACCATGATGTCGCCCGCCATATCGTGGTCAATGCCGTCAAAGGCCGTGAGCGGAACCATGACGAGCGCGCCAAAGGGCGGATAAATAAAGGGAAGTTCAATATCGCCGGCCAGCATGGGCTCGCTATAGACGGAGCGGTGCTCAAGGAAGGCCTTGACGCCCTCGCGGTAGACCACCATATCGATAGGAAAGTCCGTGATGCGGGTGTCTTGAACAACCTTCCAGGCGCCAAAAATGAGACCCAGCAGAGCTAAGGCATAACGAAAAAGTGGGGTGCGCGCGAGTTTCATCGCAGTACACTTTATGCGATCTGCAGGTAAACGGGTGCGCACCCCACCGAGGCTCACAGGGATTTAGCAGTCACTACTGTCTAATTCACATGGCCATCGACAACGCGCACCGCGCCGCGATCGGCGGAGGTGGCCATGGCTGCATACGCGCGCAGTGCCTTGGTGATGGGGCGGTTGCGGTTCACTGGAGTCCACGGTTTCTCGCGCTGTTCCTGGGCGGCTCGGCGGCGCTCCAGCACGTCCTCGTCCACATCGAGGGTGAGTTGGCGCTCGTGGATGTCGATGGTGATGGTGTCGCCATTTTCGATGAGCCCGATAAGGCCCTGGTGGGCCGCCTCGGGGGAGATGTGGCCGATGGACAGGCCGGAGGTGCCGCCGGAAAAGCGGCCGTCGGTAATCAAGGCGCATGCCTTGCCCAAACCTGCGCCCTTGAGGAAGGAGGTGGGGTGGAGCATCTCCTGCATGCCAGGGCCACCGGACGGGCCTTCATAGCGAATGACTACCACGTCGCCCGGCTGAACTTCCTTGTTCAGGATTATCGATACGGCCTCTTCCTGGGATTCGACCACACGGGCAGGTCCAGAGAAGGTCCACAGCTCTTCTTCAACGCCCGCTGCCTTGACGATGGCCCCGTCTGGAGCTAAGTTTCCGCGCAGGACAACTAGGCCGCCGTCGGAAGAAAAGGCGTGATCGGCGTCGTGAATGCAGCCATGAGCGGCGTCAGTGTCGAGCTCGTCCCAGCGGTTGGATTGGGAAAATGGTTCGGTAGTGCGCACGCCGCCCGGCGCGGCGTAGTACAGTTCGCGGGCCTCATCGGTGGCGTGCGGGTTGCGGATATCCCAGTCATCGAGCCATTGCTCGGCGTTGTCGTATAGCGCCGTATGCACCTTCAAGTTCAGGTGCCCGGCGCGGCGAAGCTCTCCCAAGATGGCGGGGATGCCACCGGCACGGTGCACATCCTCAATGTGGTAGGTGCCATTGGGCGCGACCTTGGACAGGCAGGGCACGCGGTAGGAGATGTCATTAATATCGTCGAGGGTGAAATCCACCTCGCCCTCTTGTGCGGCCGCGAGCGTGTGCAGGATGGTGTTGGTGGATCCGCCCATGGCCATGTCAAGCGCCATGGCGTTGGTGAAGGCTTCCTTGGTGGCGATATTGCGGGGGAGAACGGATTCGTCCTCCTCGCCGTAATAGCGGCGGCACATATCGACGATGGTGGAGCCGGCCTTTTCAAATAGGCTGCGGCGGGCCGTGTGGGTGGCCAGGGTGGTGCCGTTGCCGGGCAGCGCCAAGCCGAGCGCCTCGGTCAGGCAGTTCATGGAATTGGCGGTAAACATGCCGGAACAGGAGCCGCAGGTGGGGCAGGCGGATTCCTCTACCTGGGTCAAGCCTTCATCAGATACCGCGTCATTGGCAGAGGCGGTAATGGCGGTGATGAGGTCGGTGGGGGCGTGGGCTACGCCATCAACCACGACGGCTTTGCCGGCCTCCATCGGTCCGCCGGAGACGAAGATGGTGGGAATGTTCAGGCGCAGCGCTGCATTGAGCATGCCCGGGGTGATTTTATCGCAGTTGGAGATGCATACCAGGGCGTCGGCAGTGTGGGCATTGGCCATGTACTCGATGGAATCGGAGATGATTTCGCGTGAAGGCAGCGAGTAGAGCATGCCGCTGTGGCCCATGGCGATGCCATCATCGACCGCAATGGTATTGAATTCCTTGGGTACGCCTCCGGCCTCGCGCACGGCGTCGGCGACGATATCGCCAACGTTCTTAAGGTGTACGTGGCCGGGGACGAATTGGGTGTAGGAGTTGGCGATGGCGACGATCGGTTTGCCAAAGTCATTTTCCTTGGTGCCGGTGGCCCGCCAAAGGGCGCGGGCGCCAGAGGCTTGGCGGCCGACGGTAGTTACTTTTGAACGCAGCGGGAACATGGTTTTCAGTCACCATTCCTTCAAGGGATGTGGGGGGGAGAGCGTAGGCGGCGTATTTAGTTTTCGGCCGAAGGCTTGAGCTCGGGGTGGCGCTCGAGGTAGTCCTCATACTCTTCTTTGCTGAGGAGGACTTGTTGGCCGTCACGGTGGACAATTACCACCTTGTCATCTGCCGCTTCACGGCCCTGGGTAAGGGCGTCAGGGATGCGGCCGCGGGAGGCCTCCGAAAGTCGCGGGAGCGAGTTAAAGGTAACGCCGGGCAGGCTGTGCTCCGCGCCGGCCTTGGTGCGGGCGAAGGTGCGGGCGCGTTGGAAGCCGATTCCGGCAAAATCGTCCCATGCGATCTGGATATTTTTCCGGAATGCGTAAGAGATAGCGATTCCAGATTCGGAGACTTTGGTGCGGGATTTTATGACCCACCACAATCCGAGGATGGGGATTATGAACAGCCAGGCGAGGTATTTGGGGGCCCATCCGATGCTCAGCAGAGCAATGGCGGACAGGATGAGGATGCCCAAGATGTGGTTGCGGGATGGCTTGAAAACCTCTGCCTGGGTGGTGGACTGACGAGGTTGGTTGTCCTTAGGTGGTGGAGTCATAGTGTGCAAGCCTAATTCACTAAGGCCGGCAAGGGCGAACCTATTTTTCAGACGTGTCCCATCACGTGGGAATGTGATCCCAAAAGGGGGTAGTCTCCACGAGGGTAATACCTATCAAGGTATAGTCATGTTCATGATCATTATTCGACTTCAGGTAGTACCAACGCGGTGGTGACCGCGACGCCTCATGACGTCGACGCATTTCGCCCCCGCAGACAGATAAGCCCGCGGGGGCTTTGTTTATATCTGGGGTCGGTACCGATGATGATCAGGACCTGTAATAGACCATTCCAAGGAGCACATTAACCGTGGTTACGACAACTTCGCCCACGCCCGCTTCGGTGGCTGCGGCCTCACGCGCCCACGCTCCGGAGCGGATGAGTGGTGCCCACGCCATTGTCCGCACTCTCGAAGACCTGGGAACCGATCTAGTCTTCGGCATTCCAGGCGGTGCCGTGCTTCCTCTCTACGATGCCTTGCACACCTCGACCAAGCTGCGCCATGTGCTCACCCGCCATGAACAGGGCGCCGGCCACGCCGCCGAAGGCTACGCCCAAGCCTCCGGCAAGGTAGGCGTATGCATTGCCACCTCCGGGCCGGGTGCGACCAACTTAGTGACAGCGCTTGCCGACGCCAACCTGGACTCCGTTCCCATCGTCGCCATCACCGGCCAGGTGGGCAGCAACCTCTTGGGAACCGATGCCTTCCAAGAGGCCGATATTCGCGGCGTGACGATGCCGATTACCAAGCACAACTACATCGTGACGGAACCGAGCCAGATTCCAGCTGCCATTGCAGCCGCATTCCATCTGGCTGCTACGGGTCGTCCGGGGTCGGTCTTGGTGGATATCCCCAAGGATGTGCAAAACGGTGAATTGGAATATTCCTTCCCAGCTACGTTTGATCTGCCTGGATATAAACCGACGACCAAGCCGCACCATCGCCAGATCGTGCAAGCGGTTGAGCTCATTGCACAGGCAGAAAAGCCGGTTATCTATGCCGGCGGCGGTGTTATCAAGGCCGAGGCGGCCAAGGAGCTGCGCGAGTTTGCGGAATTTTCCGGAATCCCTGTCGTGACTACGCTCATGGCTTTAGGCGCCTTTCCGGAATCTCATCCGCTGCACATGGGCATGCCGGGCATGCATGGCACCGTCCCTGCGGTTGCGGCCATGCAGCGAGCTGACCTGTTGATTACTATCGGCGCGCGATTCGATGATCGAGTAACCGGTGATGCCTCCACCTTTGCCCCTGAGGCCCAGGTAATTCATGCGGATATTGACCCGGCTGAAATTGGGAAAATCTGCGACGTTGCAGTGCCAATCGTGGGTGATGCGCGCAACGTGTTGGCAGGTCTCTTAAAGGAGTACCGCAAGAACTCCGGAGTGAATTCACCGGAAGTAGGCCCATGGCGGGACTACCTCGATGGGCTCAAGGAACGGTTCCCCCGTGGCTATGATCCCACTCCGGATGGGCAGCTCAATCCCCAATTTGTGTTGGAAAAGCTGAGTGAAACCGTAGGTCCTGGGGCTATCTACTGCGCCGGTGTGGGTCAGCACCAGATGTGGTCGGCACAGTTCATTGACTTTGAACACCCACGCTCCTGGATCAACTCCGGTGGTGCCGGAACTATGGGCTATGCCGTGCCGGCGGCCCTAGGCGCCAAAGCAGCATGCCCGGATAAGGAAGTGTGGGCGATTGACGGTGACGGTTGCTTCCAAATGACCAACCAGGAGCTCACCACCGCCGCATTGGAAGGCTTTCCGTTTAAGGTTGCCGTCATCAATAACGGCAACCTCGGCATGGTCCGTCAGTGGCAGACACTGTTCTTCAATGAGAACTATTCCAATACCAAGCTGCGAGAACGAGATGTTTATACCCCCGACTTCGTCCGCCTGGCAGAGGCGCTGGGGAGTGAGGCTATCCGCGTCACCTGTGAGGAAGAGGTGGTGCCGGCCATTGAACGGGCCCGCGCAATCAATGACCGCCCCGTGGTCATTGACTTCATCGTTGGTGAGGACGCTCAAGTCTGGCCAATGATTGGCGGTGGGGCGTCTAACGAAGAAATTCAATATGCCCGCGGTTTGCGCCCGCTGTTTGATGAAAATGAATCGGCAGCAGAGACTCCTGCCGATATCGACGAGACTATCCAGGAGGTATAGGCATGGCACCCAGTGACGTTTCCCGGCATACCCTGTCGGTCCTGGTAGAAGACGTAGAGGGAATCCTGTCGCGCGTGACCGGCATGTTTTCCCGGCGTGGCTACAGCATCATTTCGCTGGTTTCTGCGCAAACGGAAAATCCAGGGATTAACCGACTAACCATCGTGGTCGACGCTTCCGAAAGGATTATGGAACAGGTGACCAAGCAGCTCAACAAGATTGTGCCGGTCATCAAGGTGGTGGAGCTCGAAGCAGACTCGACTGTGGCGCGAGCCCTGATGCTGGTCAAGGTGGCTGCGAATAATGCCAACCGGCCGCAGGTGGTCGATGCCGTTAATATCTTCCGTGCCCGCGTGGTAGACGTGGCACAAGAATCAGTGGTGGTGGAGGCTACCGGTACCCCTGGAAAGCTGGCGGCGCTTCTCGACGTCCTGGAGCCATTCGGTGTGCTCGAGCTGGTGCAGTCTGGTGACGTGGCCTTGGGGCGTGGACCCAAGGCGATGGCGCCCCCGCGAAATTAAATCCCACTATATGGTCACTCCGTCTCATGTGGTGGTATAGTGCTAGGTGGGACGTTGATTCATTAAACTTACAATCACTACAGAATTGAGGACTACAACATGGCTATTGAAACCTTCTACGACGATGATGCGGATCTGTCTATCATTCAGGGTCGCAAGGTATCCGTTATTGGTTACGGCTCCCAGGGGCATGCACACTCGCAGAACCTGCGCGATTCCGGCGTCGAGGTTGTTATTGGTCTGCGTGAAGGTTCCAAGTCGGCGGCCAAGGCCGAGGAAGCAGGCTTTGCGGTCAAGACCGTTGCAGAGGCTGCCAAGTGGGCAGACGTAATCATGCTGCTGGCACCAGATACCTCACAGAAGCAGATCTTTGAAGATGAAATTGCCCCCAACTTGGAAGACGGCAATGCGCTGCTGTTTGGGCACGGCTTGAATATCCACTTTAAGCTGATTGAACCGCAAGCCAATGTCACCGTTGGCATGGTTGCACCTAAGGGGCCTGGCCATTTGGTTCGCCGCCAGTTCGTTGATGGCAAGGGCGTTCCGTGCCTCATCGCTACCGAACAGGATCCTAAGGACGAAGGCCACGATCTGACCCTGTCTTATGCAGCGGCCATCGGTGGTGCGCGTGCTGGCGTTATCCCGACGACCTTCGAAGCAGAGACGGTTACTGACCTCTTTGGCGAGCAGGCTGTCCTGTGCGGTGGCGTAGAGTTCCTGATTCGCACCGGCTTCGAGGTCCTGGCTGAGGCTGGATACGAGCCAGAAATGGCCTACTTTGAGGTGCTGCACGAGATGAAGCTCATCGTGGACCTGATGTTTGAGGGCGGCATCGCCAACATGAACTACTCGGTATCTGATACCGCCGAGTTTGGCGGCTACATTTCTGGCCCTCGCGTTATTGATGCTGATGCCAAGCAGCGCATGAAGGATATCTTGTCCGATATCCAAGACGGCACCTTCACCAAGCGCCTGCTGGCCAATATTGAGGGCGGCAACAAGGAGCTGGAGAGTCTGCGTGAGGAATTTGCACAGCACGAAATTGAAAAGACCGGCACCAAGTTGCGCGATTTGATGAGCTGGGTCAAGAACCCGCTGGATGCTACTGCCTAGGAATAAAAGGCGGTGTCTGTAGCGCACACCCACGGTGAACAGGCATGTTTACCGTGGGTTTAGCTTTATTTGTTTCAGGTAAAACTCCAGTGCAGGGAGTAGGATGAGGGCCATGGGTTTTACGACGCCAAGCTATGATCTCAAAGACCTCTTTGCACGAATTGATCGCGGGGATATCCAGTTACCTGACTTCCAGCGCAGTTATGCCTGGGATGAAGATCGTATCCGTTCTCTCATTGTTTCCGTGCTGCGCGGCTATCCCATCGGTGCGCTCATGGCTCTTGATACCCGAAACGAAAAGATGCGCTTCCGTCCCCGTGCCCTAGCCGGCGCACCTGAAACCGGCGTCGACCCCGGCTTGCTCCTTTTGGACGGGCAGCAGCGCCTGACCACCCTGTATCACTGCTTCAACGGCGAGGGCTTTGTAGATACCACTGACTTCCGCAAGAAGAAGATTCACCGCCGCTTCTTTATCGATATTCGCGCGGCCGTTCGCGGAGATCTAATGCCGGATGATGCCATCTTCGCGGTCAATCAAGACGGTAAGATTCGCTCGCACTTTGCACCAGCAATTGAGGGCGATATCCTAACGCGCGAAGATGCACTAGAGAATATGTGCATTCCCGTGGCTTCTTTGCTCAGTGAAGACGGCGTGGGCATGCTTTTTGAACTTGCGGCGACCAAGCAGGAATACAGCGCGGAACTGGCTGCCTTTAATAATCGCATCGTTCGACCTTTGTCCGGCTATGACCTGCCAATGATTCGACTTTCCCGCGAGACGGAGAGAGCCGGAATCGGCTCGATTTTCGCTCAAGCGAACTCGGCTGGTTTGCAGATGGACGTATTCGATCTGCTTACTGCCGTCTTTGCCTCTGAGGACCCCAGCTTCCACTTGGCCGCTGATTGGCACGAAGTGGAAAAGGACCTGCGGAAGTCTCCAGCCTTGGACGGAATTGGCCGCACCGAGTTTCTCTCCGCAGTATCGCTTCTGGTCTCCGGTGAAAAGGGCTGTGCCGGTGGCCAGCGCGAGGATATTTTGAAATTGTCATTGGCGGAGTACAAGTCGGCAGCCAACGATCTGCGCATCACCTTCCGCGAGGTATCAGAGTTCTTGGCGCAGCGCTGCATCCTTAGCATGGATCAGGTTCCGTTTAATGAGCAGATTGTTCCCCTGGCAGTCATTATCGCTCGCTTGGCCAAGCGCGGGGGAGCGCTTTCTACCGAGCAGTCCTGGAACCGCATCAACCAATGGTTCTGGTGTGGCGTCTTTGGCGAGCTCTACGGCTCTTCTGCGGTGCAGCTACGTGCTGCTCGCGACGTGGATGAGGTCACCGAATGGGTAGCCGGTGCAACGGATGAGGCGCCGAAGACCGTTACCGATGCCACCTTCCGTGAATCCCGTCTGCTTTCCGTAGATGGCAAAGATGGCGTATGGCACGGACTCTATGCCCTCCTCATGGCGCGCGGCGCGAAGGACTGGCGCACCGGAAAGGCCTTCACTCGGCATACCTTTGAAGAGCTCAAGCCAGGCTTTTTCCCTGTGTTCCCGCTCAATTGGTGCAAGCGTCACGGCGTCGATCCCGTCTTGGCTGGGTCGGTGATGAACTACACCCCGATGGGCAAACGAACCGAGGTAGTGCTCGACGGTTTCGCCCCCAACCGCTACCTACCTCGTGTTCAGTCCAAGTCCATCATGGAAGATGCGCAATTTGATGAGGTGCTAGCATCCCACGAAATGAACCTGGATTTCCTGCGCGCATCACAGCCGCGTGAATTCCTTGCGGACCGCCGTCACCGTTTCTTGGGCATCGTGGAATATGCTTTAGGTAAACCCGTTATCCGCGATGTGGATGAAGCAAACCTTTTTGGTGGAGAGGAAGGTCCGCAAGCTTTTGATCGCTAAATCTGTGCGCTTGGCCGCTACAGTGCTTGTTGCTTCTCTTGCGCTAGCAGCCTGTGGCACTCCGGTCACAGAATCCAAGCTGGTCAGGCGTGGTCTGTCCGACTTGGACGAGTCCGAAATCGATCTCAACAAGGCCAAGGCGGAAAACCAAAACCGTCTTATTGATCCGAAATTTGATGGCAAGTTGGTCATTGTTAATGACCCCATTGGAATTGAAGCCAGCCGACTATTTTTTGAAGATTCGGATTCGCTTGTCCTTTTTGCCCCGGACGATAAATCTATTCTTCGTGCAGCAACCTTGGCGGTAAACCAGCATTTGCCAGCGGTGCAGTATGAGGATGCTAGGCGTTTGGAAATCCATAAGTTGCTCACGGACTTGGGAGTAAGTCGCTTGGTGGTAGTAGGTGACGTGCCGTGGACGAAAACCTCTGGTGAATTCAGCGTGATCAAGGATCCAGGAACGCATAAGGCACTAGGGGAGTTCACGGCATTCCAATATGGTTCCAAGGTGGTAGCCTCGCCGGAGCAGATGGTAAAGGATATTGCACGGCTGGATAAGACTCCCCATATGGAGCTGCGTCCTGCCTGGGTGCCGTATGAAGGCGAACTTGATGCCGGAGAGGAAAAGAACCAACCCATCCCAGCACAGTCCCGCAGGGACGGCCAGATGGCGCCAAATATCGTTGCCACTAAGGATAGTCCCATCGCGAACGTAATTACCGCGGCAGCCTACGGTGGAAGAGTTTTGGTCGTGCCGACTGCTGATCCGCTAGCGGATAAGCACAGTATGGCTGCTGTAGCGGGCCGTGAGGACGGCGCCGTAGTAGCTTTGGGGCCGGAATTCGGTCGAGTGAAAGAATTTAAGGCAAAAATCAAGCAGGGCACCCCTGACTGAACTACACTTCCTTGACACGCGGTTATACCGCGTACACCGCATCACACTTAAGCGAAGGAAGATATGTCGAAGCCGGTAGTCCTTATCGCCGATAAATTAGCCCAGTCCACGGTTACGGCCTTGGGGGATTCTGTTGAGGTCCGTTGGGTGGATGGGCCGAATCGTGCCGAGCTCCTCGCCGCGGTTCCGGAGGCAGAGGCTTTGCTGGTGCGCTCTGCCACAACCGTTGATGCAGAGCTATTGGAAGCGGCTACAAAGCTCAAGATTGTGGGCCGTGCCGGGGTGGGACTGGACAATGTCGATATTCCGGCGGCCACAGACAAGGGCGTCATGGTGGTCAATGCGCCAACATCGAATATTCACTCTGCGTGTGAACAGGCAATTGCACTGCTCTTAGCGACGGCGCGCCAGATACCAGCGGCCGACCAGGCCCTGCGCGAAGGGGAGTGGAAGCGCTCTTCTTTCAAGGGCGTAGAGGTCTACGGAAAGACCATCGGTATTGTTGGCTTTGGGCACATTGGCCAGCTCTTTGCCCAGCGTCTGAAGTCCTTTGAGACGACCATTATCGCGCACGATCCCTATGCCAACCCGGCTCGCGCGGCAGCGTTGGGCGTGGAATTGGTTGAGTTAGAAGACTTGATGTCGCGTTCCGATTTCGTGACCATTCACCTGCCAAAGACTCCGGAGACAACCGGAATGTTTGATAAGGAACTTTTGGCCAAGGCGAAGCCAGGACAGATTCTCATTAACGCAGCGCGAGGCGGTTTGGTAGATGAAGCGGCTCTGGCTGAGTCTATCGAGTCGGGACATCATCGAGGTGCGGGCTTTGACGTTTATGCCACAGAACCGTGCACTGACTCTCCGCTCTTTAAGCTGCTGCAAGTCACCGTGTCCCCGCACCTAGGCGCCTCCACTGTAGAGGCCCAGGACCGTGCGGGAACCGATGTGGCGGAGTCTGTCTTGAAGGCGCTTAAAGGAGAGTTCGTGCCGGATGCGGTCAACGTCTCCGGCGGGCCAGTGAGAGAAGAGGTCGCTGGTTGGTTGGACCTCGCCCGCAAGCTAGGACTTACTGCTGGCCGCCTTTTGGGTCAGGCCCCCGTGGCCGTCGAGGTGGAGGCCTGTGGCGAGTTGTCTACCGAAGACGTGGAAGTGTTAGGACTTTCTGCCGTCCGGGGTCTGTTTAGCGGCGTGACTTCGGAGCCGGTGACCTTTGTCAATGCAATGCAGATCGCGCATAGTCGTGGGGTAGAGGTTGAGGTATCTACTAATGCGGAGTCCAAGGGGCACCGCTCTTCCCTGCAGGTGAAGGTTATTGGTGCTGATGGCGAGGTCTCCTCGCTCACCGGCGCGCTTATCGGCATCGATGGAACCGAAAAGTTCATTCGCATCAACGGCCGCGGCGTAGATATGCGTGCTACCGGCCGCAACCTCTTCTTCCGCTACGCGGACGCCCCAGGTGCACTGGGAACGGTGGGTACCAAGTTGGGTGCTGCGGGAATCAATATCGTCGCGGCTGCACTTACGCACGGTAAACAGGAATCTGATGCTGTGCTGATTCTGCGCGTGGAGGCCGAGGTACCAGAGCATCTCATCGCCGAAATTAATGCGGCCTTGGGTGCTGAATGCGAACAGTTGAACATGGAAGCATAAGGCTGCGGACTGCAACAGAATCTCAACCCGCGTGGTGCTAGGTAATTTCCTGCGCTACGCGGGTTTGTTTTGGTAGGGTAATCCCATATCCACTCTGTGAGAAAGGAATCCTACATAATGAAACTTGCGGTGATTGGCGGCGACGGGATTGGACCAGAAGTGACAGCCGAGGCACTCAAGGTGCTGCGAGCGGTTCGCTCCGATATCGAAACCACCGAGTATGACCTCGGTGCGCGGCGTTATCTGCGCAATGGGGAGCTTCTTGCGGACGCTGACTTGAAGAGCCTGCGAGAACACGATGCGATCCTGTTGGGGGCGATCGGCGCCCCAGGTGAGGTGCCGCCGGGCGTGCTGGAGCGGGGGCTGTTGCTTAAGATGCGGTTTGCGCTGGATCATCACGTGAACCTGCGTCCCTCTAAGCTCTATCCCACCGCTTCCTCCCCGCTGGCTGAACCGGGCGATATTGATTTCGTTGTGGTGCGCGAAGGTACCGAGGGTTTGTACTGCGGAAACGGCGGCACTTTGCGGGAAGGTACTGAGCATGAGGTAGCCAGTGAGGTATCGCAAAATACCCGCTTCGGCGTGGAGCGTGTAGTGCACGATGCGTTTGCGCGAGCAGCGCAGCGCCATAAGCATCTGACCTTGGTGCACAAGACAAATGTCTTGGTCAATGCTGGTGGTTTGTGGCAACGCACTGTTAATGAAGTCGCCGCCGAGTTTCCAGAGGTTGAGGTGGATTATCAGCATATTGATGCGGCGACCATTTATATGGTGACCGATCCGGCGCGCTATGACGTCATTGTCACCGATAACCTTTTTGGAGACATTCTCACCGATTTGGCGGGCGCGGTAACTGGCGGCATTGGGCTTGCTGCCTCCGGAAACATCGATGCTTCTGGCACGAATCCTTCCATGTTCGAGCCGGTGCATGGTTCTGCACCAGATATTGCCGGGCAGGGAATAGCGGACCCGACGGCGGCAATCTTGTCCGCCGCCATGCTTCTTCGTCACCTGGGCGATGAGTCTAATGCGCAGCGGATTGAGGATGCTGTGGCTCAAGATGTTGCGCACCGCGGCGATGGGCCGGTAAAGACCGTCGAAGTCGGTGACCGAATCGTCCAGCTTCTCGTCGAATAGAACGGGCTTCTTGCGCTGGGCGCTTGCCGACGCCCCCAACCCCCGCGTCCTGGCGTAGTCCGCACTGGGGTTAGCAACGGTGATTAAAGGACAATGGGAATTTACTCAAATTAACTAATTAACACCGTACCCTTTGCACACATGTGAAGGAGGCGATTGAGTAGGATTGCCGCTATGCGTTTAGGACGAATTGCACACCCAGAAGGAATCTGTTTCGCCATTATCGATGGGCCAAAAGACGCCCCAATGGAAGAGCTAGTAGCAAAGGAAATTGCCGGCACGCCCTTTACTCCGCCGGAGCCAACCGGCCGCGAGTGGAAACTTAACGAGGTTCGCCTCTTGGCGCCGACCCTTCCCACCAAGGTGGTAGCACTTGGCCGCAACTATGCGGACCACGTTGCCGAGGTTTTCAAAAAGTCTGCCGATAGTCTTCCTCCCACCATCTTCATTAAGCCATCTACCGCGGTCATTGGCCCGGATGCTGCAATCAAGATTCCGGACTACGCCACCAACGTCGAGTTTGAGGGCGAGCTAGCCGTGGTCATTTCCAAGCCGTCGAAGAATATCAAGGCCGAGAACTGGAAAGACCATGTGCTCGGCTACACCATCTGCAACGACGTTTCTTCCCGCGACCTGCAGTTTAAGGATGGTCAATGGGCTCGGGCCAAGGGTATTGATACTTTCTGCCCGCTCGGCCCGTGGATCGAAACCGATCTGGATAGCTTGAATCTGGACGATCAGAAGATTAATGCGTATCTGACGCACGAGGGTTCTCGCGAGCAAAAGCAGGATTCCAATACGGACCAGATGATCGTGAAGATGGGCGGCATTTTGGAGGAGATCTCCGCTGCCTATACCTTGCTGCCTGGTGATGTCATTACCACAGGCTCCCCGGCTGGCACCGCTCCTATGGTCCCGGGCGACACCATCGAAATCGAGATCCCAGGCCTCGGCACCCTGCGCAACTCCGTCCACCGTGCATAACCCAAGCCACTAGGAGCACCGCGCCTGCGTACCCACCTCCGAAGAAATGGGGGAACACTACCAGAGTTCTGGGCGGGTGTGATCGGGCAACCCCAATGAGACCCTTGTCGATTACGCCGCGGGACTTAACCCCGGCACCGCCCTCGGCATTGGATGTGGGGAAGGCGCGTGTGCGCACCACCGCAGCGACGTCGTGCTCGTCGCCAAGCGTGCAGCCTAGAGGCTGAGCGCCTTCAATATGGTGCGCAGCTTGGCCGTGGTTTCTTCCAGCTCGGCATGGGCATCGGAATCGCCTACGATGCCACCGCCGGCCCAAGCACGCGCGGAAAGTCCATCGCCGGCCACTTCCGCGCAGCGGATGGCCACCATGTACTCGCCGTCGCCGGAGCTATCGCACCAGCCGACCGCTCCGGCATAGAATCCACGGTCCGTTTCTGCCGTCTCAATGAGAGCTTGGGCGGCCTCTGCAGGGGTGCCACAGATAGCCGGGGTGGGGTGCGCTGCCAAGGCAAGCTCGAGCGCAGTCAAGTCTTTATCCTTGAGCGTTCCGGAAATTGGCGTGCCTAGGTGCCACATCTCATTGGTGCTAATAAGTTGCGGGGCGTCCGGGATATCTAGCCGCTCGCATAATGGGCTAAGCACCCGGCGCAGGTGTTCCACTACAAAGGAATGCTCGTGGAGATCCTTGGCAGAATGCAAGAGATCTTGGCCTGCGATGTGATCCTCAGCCGCGGTGGCGCGGCGCGGTGACGATCCGGCCAAGGGGAAAGCAGACACCGTCGAGCCCTGACGCTTGACCAAAACCTCTGGGGAAGAACCAACCAGCATCGCGCCCGGCCGGCCAGCAGGGGAGAGATCGGCAATGAATCCATCGCGGTTGGCGGAAAGTTCGATAAGGCGCGCCGCGACCAAGCGAGGATCAATAGCCTCAGGGAATTCGATATCTACGGCGCGGGCCAAAACCACCTTGTCCAGTTTGGAGGTCTCAATGGTGCCGATGGCTGCCTCTACGCGGCGTAGGTGCTCTTCGGGTTCTGGATCGAATCCGACCACTCGCGAGTTTAGGCTCTTATTGCGGTAATAGGCGTGCGGCTCCAAGGGGCCCTCTTCGCGGATGATGGCCTCCGGCACCGTTAGCGCGGCGGGTGTGTCAGAGTCGAACGGAATCGCACCGACGACCATGTCAACATCTTTGCTGCGCAGGGCAGAAATCGCCGCGTCGGTGTCGTTAAAAGTGTGGCGCGCACCTTGGGTACGGACAGACCCCGTTGCTCGCGAAAGCAAAAAATCGGGGGCGGTGCTTGGTCTGTCTTCGTGCATGGGGATCTAGCTTAATGCCTAGGGCTTTTCTTACAGAATTGAGTGTGCACTGGGCGTGTAAACAGTGAATCAAGTGAATAATGTGGTTAATTTTAACCTTGTGGCTAATGTTACTAAGTTTCTTCATCGTTCCCTATACCTAATCCTCGCTGCTGCGCTGGCTAGCGCTGCGCTTGTGTGTGCTGCGCCTGCCCATGCACAAGAAGGGCCAGCTCCCGCACCCGCCCCTGGCCCTGAAGAAGCACCGCAGCCAGCGCCAGCTCCAGCACCTGCTCCCGAAAATGCAAAGCCGGTTACCCCGCAGCCCGATGGGTCCCACCTAGTTCCAGAAGGTGTTAAGGAATCCACCCCGGCACCAGTAGAAGGTGGCAGCAGCGATGACACTGCAGCCCCTGTTCCGGATGGATCATCTCTTCCCGAGCCAGCGCCGCAGCCGGCAATGGTAGATACCAGCATCAATCCCAACCCGCCGTTTGCGCCGGGTTCCATGCAGTCCCTAGAGATGGAGCACGAGGGTAAGACCCGCAGGTACTTGTTGCGTATTCCAAACCACTACTCGCCGGAAAAGGCGGCGCCCGTTCTCTTCGGCTTCGGTGGGTGGGGAGATTCCCCGGAGAACTACTCCAGCTACGCGCGCATGCAGACCACCGAGGCCAATAACGAGGCCATCATCGTCTATCCAGAGGGATTTGAGCGAGCTTGGGAGGCAGCGCCCTATGCCAAGACCCGCGATGGGGAGGATATCCGCTTTATCAAGCGCATTCTTGATTCGGTAGACAAGGACTACCACGTAGATCGAAACCGCGTATACGCCATGGGCATGTCCAACGGCGGCGGCTTTACCTCGGTGCTTGGCTGCCACGCACAGGACACCTTTGCTGCTGTAGCTATGGTTTCGGGCGCCTTCTACAACCCGGTTGAGGTCAACTGTGCCGATGCGCCGATGAATACCCTCATCATGCATGGTGTCAATGACAAGATGATGACCTATGAAGGCGGTGACCGGCACGAGGCTGGATATCTCCCAGTGCGTACCGTGCTCGGCGGCTACCTGAAGCGCAATCGCTGCGATATGACCTTCCAAGCTACTCCGGAAGCAGGCGGCTCGGAACGCCTGAGCTTTAACGGCTGCCAGAAGGATGTACAGCTGGTCAAGGTTCCACAGGACCACACCTGGTTCTGGCAGCCAGATACTCCACGGGTGGTCTGGGACTTCCTCTCGTCTAAGACCAGGGTATAAAACAGCGGCGCTTAGCCACGGATAAGGCCCAGAGGAGAGATCCTCTGGGCCTAGTTTTATCGTTGGCTGCTCAAGAGCACTGTGCTAGTAGACGCGCGGCAGGTGGGTCGTAGCATCATCGGCAGGCTGCTGGGTTGGGGCCTTCTTCTTGCGGAAGAACTGGACATAGACCAACAGGCCGATGCCGAGCACCAGCGCGAATGCGCCTAGTCCCGCTAGAAGGCCCGCCCAGAAGCTGCTTTTTGCCAGGGTAGCGGTATACGCGGCGGCGTTAGTCAGTACATTCTCAGAGTCGCTGCCTTCCGCAGCGCCGGCATCCGGAACCTGCTGTGCACTAGCGGAGCCCGCAGCCTTGCCCTTAGTACGCTTAGTAGACTTTGCGTCCCGGGAGCCGGTGGACTTTTTGGCTGTCGAGTGGGAAGAACCGCTGGTGGAAGCAGAACGGTGCGAGCTCGTGCCAGTGGCCGTGCTCTTTCCGGTTTTCGCAGTAGAGGCAGAATCATTCACACGGCTAGCAGAGTGGTGGGTGGTAGCCCCAGAACCAGAACCGGACTTTCGCGTAGTACCAGAGGTTTGAGCTGAGCCCGTGGAGGGCGTGCCATGTGGAGCTCCATCCTTCCCAGCGTCTTGTGCCTTGGTGCGGGTGGCCTGCTTGCGCTTGCCTGCTTTATCCTTGCCAGATTCTTTATCGCCCTGTTGCGGATTACCGCCTTCCAGGAATTTCTGACCCTCCTGCAGGGTCTTGTCGAGCTCTTTGTCCAAGCCAGCGATGGCTTTGTCTACGTCTTTGACGTCTTTTTCCAGTTGCTTGGGGCGGCTATTTGAGTCGCCACCGTTGCCGGTAGCAGCGTCAGCATCGGTATAGTCCACGCCGCACAGGTCTGTCGCCGTGGCCTGCTCGCCGACGAGGAAACCGGCATGGAGGTGGTGTCGGGAGCCGTCGGGAAGCTCAAAGGTAAAGCTCACCGCATAGGTACCCGGCTCGGTAAAGACAAAGGCCGGGTGGGAATGGGAGTTGCCGGGGTAGTCCCAGGCGGAGCCATCGGCAGTATCCATAAGTACCTTGGGGCCACCAAGCTCCATCTGATAGGCCACGATACGGCCATCCTCGGGGCCCTGCGCGATAGCCATGCTCAAAGTAGCGGTGTCTCCGGTGGCGAGGAGATCTTGAGATAGCTCTTGGGTATTAAAACCCAGCCACGGGGCGTTGGGATCTTGCGTTTGCGGCAGTACCCAGCCTTCATCGGGCAGGGAACTATCGCTGAGCTCGGAAAGCGGCTGCTTGAGGTCATCAGATACCTCAATGGCAAAGGACTCAGAGTCATGCTCGATGTCCTTATCATCATCTTTGACCTTGAAGCTGAGATCGCCGGAATCGCCGCTGAGCGCCATATCCTGGTGGCCCTTGGTGATGAGGTCGAAGTCGCTGGCAGAGCAAGAATCGGTGGATTCTTCTGCATATGCGGTGGCGGGCGCGAAGAGTTCTACTCCCGCTCCCGGAAGGGCGCCGAGGCTTATCAGTCCCGCGGTGCCGAGGGCCACCGCAGTGCGGCAGACAGGTTTCATGAGGAGACGGATTCCTTTCGTGGGGTGGGGTGTGGGGCGTCGGAAAGCGAGGCACCTGCGTGCTTGCGGGCGCCGAGCAGTGGATGGATGGCCCATACAACCAAGAAAATGGCGGTGAGGGTGAGCACGATGGTGGCGCCGGCCGGCAGGTCAATGGCCCACGCCAGGTAGATGCCGAGGAAGCTCGACAGCGCACCGATGAGGGCAGAAAGGCACATCATGGTCTTTAGATTTGTGCTTAGCAGGCGTGCCGTTGCGGCCGGAGTGATGAGCAGCGCGAGGACCAAGATATTGCCGATGGTGCTCACGGAAATGACCACTGCGGCCGTGACGCACAGGTACAAAATGATGTCCAGCACAAAGACAGGCAAGCCCATTGCGCGGGCGGTTTCCCGGTCCAAGCACGTGGCGTTGAGCTGGGGGCCAAAGGCAATAACGATGGCGACAACTACGGCGCACACGCAGCCCGCGACGATAATATCGGTGCGGGAAACGCCGGTGAGTGAGCCGAAGAGGAAGCTTGTCAGCGAGGCACTATAACCATCGGTGCGCGAGATTATCACCATGCCCAAAGCGAAGGCCGCGGCGAAGAAGATACCGATGATGGAATCCGCGCGCACGTGGCGACGCTGCGAAAAGGCGGCGATGAGCAAGGCCACAACCGCACCGGCGACTGCGCCACCCACGAGCACCGAGGTTTGCAGGGCGAAGGCAATGGCTAGGCCCGGGAATACGGCGTGGGAGACGGCATCGCCAATAAAGGCCATGCCGCGCAGCACGACATAGCAGCCGATGACGCCGCATACGATGGCCGCAAGCAAGGAGATGCCTACCGCGCGGGCGAGAAAGTCAAGGTGGGGATTGACCAGGTCGCGCAGGAAATCGAGGAAGGAAATTTCTATCATGCGGTGACTCCAATGGCAGAAAGCAAAGGGGAACCGGCACGCACGCCAAAGGTTTTTGTCCACGGATCCGTCTGGTGAAGAAGGGTCGACGCAGAATCATCGGCTACCACGGTGCCGTTAAAGAGAATGAGGCGGTGGCAAGAATGTGCGGCTTCAGAAAGGTTATGAGTGGACATAATGATGGATGTTCCGCGGTGGGAAAGCTCTTCAAAAAGCTCGAGGAGCGATTCGGTATTGGGCGCATCTAGTCCGGTAAAGGGCTCATCGAGCAGCAGCACGTGTGGTTGTGTGGCGAGGGCCCGGGCGATGAGCACGCGCTGGCGTTGACCACCGGAGAGTTCTTCGATGGGGCGGGTAGAAAATTCTTCCATGTGAACCAGTTGAAGCGCCTCTGCCGCCGCGGCGTGGTCCGCGGCACGTGGCCGTTTGAGCCAGCCAATGATGCCGGTGCGCCCGCTGAGTACGGTGCGGTAGACATTGATGGGAAAGCCCCATTCCACCTCGTGCCGCTGGGGCACGTAGCCTACGATTCCCCCGATCTCTCGGGTACCGGAGGAGGGGATGAGCCCTAAGATGGCACGCATAAGTGTGGTCTTGCCCGCCCCATTGGGGCCTAAGAGCCCAATGAATTCGCCCGATCGGACCTCTAGGTTCGCACCTGTGATTACGCGCCGGTGGGATAGCGATACTTCCAGGTCGGCTACGGAAATGAGCGGTTTAGCCACGGCTATCGCCCCGCTTGGAAGAGCGCAGTACTAGGCCAAGGGCCAGCAGGAGTACGACTGCACCCACGCTGGCGAGGATAAAGACCCAAGTGGGGATGGAAGAGCCTGCGGTCTGGGCATCGTCTGGATTCCAAGTAGTGTCTTGGGCCGCTTGGACGTCGGCATCATCGCCCACGGCAAAGGTGAGCACGCCATCGGTACTGAAATCAGCGCCATCTTTGGTCTTACCTTTGACTCTGATGCCTACCTGATGGGTGCCTGGCTCTGTAAACGTCCAATTGGCATGGGTGTGGGTATTGAGGTCTACCCAGAAGTCTTCGTCGCTCTTTTGCGCGGTAGACCACAACAGCTGTGGTGCTTCAAAGCCGCCGTTTTGCAGGAAAAGGGAGAAATCGCCAGGACCGGAGTGGCCGAGGAATTCCATGGTGACTCCGCGATCGGCGGCATCGACAAGCGAGGGCGCTTGGGTATTCCAACCCAGCCAGGGAACCCCGACCTGCTCGGTTTGGGGAACCACCCAGACCTTATCGCCGGACTCAGCGCCAACGAAGCCAAAGTCATCCGTATCGGGAAGGGTTTGCTGTGCCTTATCGCCCACGGAAAACACGAGGTCGTCCAAGTGACGCCAGACTGGCTTATCGCCGGCATCATCGCGGGCCATAAGCTCAGACTCCGTGCCATCAAGCAGGGCGCCAACGTCTACGTGACCGGTATCGATGACCTTTTCTTCGCCCTGCGGGGCAACGTGTTCATCGGCACCGACCACCTGGGCCAGGTCGCCCGCCCAAGCAGGGCTGGTAGAAAGTGCCAAACCTGCAGTGAGGACGCAGGCGGCGGTGCGGGTGGCGGTACGAGTAGCGAATTTAAGCATCTTTATCTCCATGGGTGGGGTTGGGGTTCAGGCAACGCTGCAGGGAATCAGCGTTAAATTTCATAAGGTCGATGTAGGAGCTGACGGTGTCATCGAACGTGTCGCCGTAGATGGGGCACAGCTCCACGCCTTGCTCCGCGGCAGCCTGCTTCAGGGGCTCGGCGCTTGCCTGCTGCACGGGTTCTACAAATACGGCTGGCAGATGGAGGTTCTCCAGCGTGCGGCGCAAGGAAATGACTTCGCGTGGGGAAGGCTCGATGGCCGGATTGGGAGTGACGAAGCCGGCCACCGACATGTCATAACCTTGCTCCAGATAGGCGTAGCCGTGGTGCGTGGTCACAAGGTGCCGGTTTTCTTGAGGAATGGAAGAAATGGCGTGCTCTACGTAGGAATCCGTATCCCGCAGGCGCTGGGTGTAGGCCTCCGCTCGTTGGCGGTAGGACGCCCCGTGGGAAGGATCTGCCTGCGCCATTTCCTCGGCAATGACATCGACGTAGGCGATGGCGTTGTCCACGTTGTGCCATAGGTGCGGATCCACCTCGCCGTGGATGTGTTTTCCCAACACCGCCTGCGGCAATAGGTAGGTATCCGATCCCGGCCTGCCCAGGAAGCGGTAGGACGGATCCGGCGGTATGGGCTGCAGTACCGAAGAGGGGATTGACACCACGGTGGTGGCAGGGTCGAAGCGCTTGTCCTGGTCGCGCAGGTCAATGCGTCGCTCGGCTAGGTCTCCTGCAATATCCAGGTGTCCGGAATCTATCACTTGCATGCCTTTAGGCGGGTTTACTCCCACGGCCACAGTGAGGTGTTGGACGTCGGTGCCCTCTGCTTGAAACCCGAGGTGGTAGATTCCCGGCTGGGAAAATCCCCAGGACACGTGCGTGTGGGCGTTGGCCGGCAAGGTCACTGAGTCTTTTCCATCGATGCCATCGGCCGAGTTGAAAAGAACCTCCGGGGTGCCGAAGGTAGAGACCACATAGGCCGCGACGTTACCTGGCCCATCGGCAGAGACCATGCGGAAGTCCACTCCGGAAGAACGCTGCTGTGCACCGCTGATGCGCAGCCCCAGCCAAATTGCCTCGAGCGAGACATCTTCTACCAGCGGCACCAGAGTGGCACCGCGGGTGGAGGCAGCATCGGCGACTTCCACCACGGGGGCATCGGTGGATTCGTGCAGCGTATCGATGAGAGACTGTGGCTCCAGCAAGTAGCCATTGCTCAGTGCCAAATCGGCATTGGCAACATCGCGCACCGTGCGCAGCGTTGGCTCAAAGGTATGCGGATCTTTTCCGCTGGGGATAAGGCTTTGTACCCGGGCATCTTCTCCCGCGACGTTGCGCGCAAGATCCGCGAGGATCGGGGTGGTGGCCACCACGGCGAATTTTTCTCCGCTTCCGGTATCCAACGCAGCTGAAGGGGCACAACCAGTGGCCAGCAGGCAGGAGCCCAGCAGCGCCCCTATGGTCCGAAGCCTGCGTCTATGGGATAGCGCACGCGCCATTAGTCCGCTGCCTTAGCTACAGCTAGACGGGCAATGCCTAGCCCGAGGAAGAGCATGCCCAAGCCCAACGCTCCGATGCCAAAGGGAACATTAGGAGTCCCCGTATTGGCTAAAGAACCGCCCTTGCTGTGTGCCTGCCCAGACTGGCCAGTGTTTGATCCGGTGCTTGCGGTAGAGCCACCAGCGCTTGCCGACGCCCCACCTGCCGCAGCGCCATGCCCGCAGTCGCCGCCCTCCGGATTTACCGCAGCGCCCAAGTCGAAGTGACCGTTGTCAAAGGCTTCAGCCGGCTTGTCGCCGCCGACCACGAAGTGAAGTGTCGCTTCACCGGCAACTTGCTTGCCCTCATCGGTCTTGGCCACCTGGCGAATGGTGACGTCATAGGTGCCCTGCGCACCAAAGACCCAGTTGGGATGCACGTGCGTATTGGGGGCAATCGAATAGGTGCCCTCCGCCGCATCGGCATTGCCTCGGAACCACTCATCGCCCACAATCTTTCCCAGTCCGCCCTGGGAGTAGACCATCATCGGGCCAGGGCCCTTGAAGCCTGCTAACTCCCAGGTGACATCGCCAGGGATATTCTCGCGCATTGAAGGGCTTTGGGTATTAGCGCCGAGCCATGGCACACCATCGACCTGGGTAGAACCAATCATCCACGCCTGACCGGCTGGCACTGGGCCTACCTCTTGGGGCAGATCGACGCTGGATTTATCGGAGAGATAAAAGGTAGCGCCATCAGCATCGCGCCACTGGGAAGGGGAAACCGTATCGTCCTTGATTTGCGGAGTCATGCCCGGGGTGCACTCTTCGTTCCCGGAGGCGCCGGACTTATCGGCAGCTGCAGCGCCGCCCTTGTCTGCTGATCGTTGGGTGCTAGAAGCTTCTTGGTCATTGCTAACCTCGCCCGTGTCAGCCGATCGATCCGCTGTGGACGCATCACCGCCGTCGCCCACCTCCCAGGTGTAGGTCACAGCATTGCTGGACTCGCCGTTGGAGTGGGCCCGCACCGTCATGGTGTAGGTGCCAGCCTCGCTAAAGGCCCAGTTGACGTGCCTGTGGGCCGGAGTGGGTTGATTGATGACCTCACCGCTGGTGAGCTCCATTGAGCCGGAATCGGTCACCGTCTTGACATCGCCAAAGCCGCTGGTTTCAAAAACATACACTGAACCAGGTCCAGAGACTTCGGCGAATTCTAGGTCAACGTTGTCAAAGCCGCCATCGCGTGCAGGCTGGGTATCCCAGCCCGGCCAAATGATGCGCTGATCTTGTGTCTGCGGCAGGAAATAGGTGGGTTGGCCGATCTCTGGCACGGCCTCGGTGGCATCCGACCAGGCATCCTCGACAACCTTGAGCACCACATCATCGCCGGAGCGTGGAACGCCCGATCCAGTGATGTCTTCCTTCATCGATAGGTGTAGCTGGCCATCTGGGGCCGTGACATAGAAGGCGTCTACGTGGCCAGAGTCGAAGACCTCATCAAAGGCAAGTGCCGCGGCGGGGGAGAAGAAGGCCAGTGCTGTCGCAAAGACGGCAGCGAATACGTGAATGAATCGGCGCCGCAGCGGGATGCGCCGAGGGGCAAAAGAAGGTGAATGATGCATTGAGGTTTCCCGTCTAGTTAGTGGGGTAGAAGAGGCTTAGAAGTTGAGGCCGAAGCGCTTGCGAATGAGGTCCTCGTTATCGCGGAAGAAGTTATAAAAGGCCTTGAAAATCACCACGAGGACCGCTGGTAGGACCAAACTCCACGGGCTAAACGAGGAGCCTGTAGGCTCTTCTGGCCGGCCGGGGTGGGCTGGTGTGTCCGGGGTATCTGGGGTGGACGGTTGCGTGGAAGGCTCCTGAGAAGGCTCCGCAGAAGGCTTGTCTGTTGGACTCTCGCTGGGCTTTCCGCTCCCGGTCGTGCCCGGTGCGCGGAAGGAACAGGAATCCAATGTCTTATCGCCTACGGCAAAGGTGAGGGTTTGGGGCGCGGACTTTAGTTCCTTGCCGTCCGTGCCTGTGGCCGTATAGGTAGCCTCAAAGGTGTACAAGCCAGGCTTGGAAAAGGCCCAGTGCGTATGGGTATGGGCCGGAAAGTTGGTTTCGATGGTGTAGTCCTTAGCCGCAGAATTGGCGAGGACCGAAAAACCTTTGCCATGGGAGCCATCGATAAATGCGCCCCATTCGGCACCGTCCGGCGTGGAGGTGGGCTTCAAGTTGAGGTTGACGGCATTGTCCTTGGTTGAGGAATAATCCAGGTCCTGGGTGTTATAGCCGGGCCAAATGATGTTTTGGTCCTGGGTCTGCGGCAGGTGATAGAAGCGCTCACCAGGCTTTCCTAGGAAGTCGAACTCCTTGCCTGCGAGCTTCTTATTGCGCGGGGTGAGCGCATTATCGTGTACGCCGAGCACCACGTCATCGAGTTTGCGGTCAACAGATTTCTTGTCTATCTGTGCCGTGTCATCGCGCAGAACCGTTGCAAAGCCTCCCTCGGCAGGCTGGGCCTTGATGTCTACATGACCACGGTCTAGTAGGTACTTGTCGCTGCATTGTGCATTGCTGTCTTGCGGTTCTTCGGTGCCTGGCTGCGGCACGGAAGACGGAGTGTCTTCCTTGCCTGGGGTAGCCTCCGGTTCTTCATTGGAAGTGGAGAACTTCCCACTGATTTCATAGTTTTCACCAAAAGCAAAAGACTCAGTAATAACGCTGCTAGCATGTCCAGCCTTAAAGGTGGAATGGGGGAAGAGGTTAACCTTGGCAAAATAGCCTTTGAAGTACTCGCCCTCATCAAAGGCAACCTCGCCGTGACCGTTAGTAATAGGGGTTTCCAGATCCACAGTGGGGTATTTAGCCCCCTTCGTGTCATAGAGCCCGCCGGTGAGAAGGCCGTTGAAGTTTTTATCGTCGGTATCCACCACGATCTTGGTGCCACCATTGCCCTGCTTGCGCATGCGGATGGTGTAGCCCAGCTCTTTTAGCTCGGTTTCCTCGGTGGGGGCAAGCTGGCGCTGCTGGGAGGTTTGCTGCCACGTATCAGCGGCGGCAGAAGAATCGGTGTGGCTGGATTTACCGGGTTGGAAATCAAGGGGCTTGGATATCCAGCGTGGGGCATCGCCCTCTGGGGTGAAGACGGCCTGTACCTGGGACGGGTCGGGGCCCATATATTCGTCCCACTGAGCATGCCCGTCCTTAACGGGAAGGTCGGTGAGGAAGTAGCCGTCGATAAGCAGAGTGAGAGTGCCTTGTGCCTTGTTCTTGGCGTCGAAGGAAATGGTGGTGAGCTTGTCGTCACCGTCTTTTTCAGGATTGGACTTGGGGGCCATGCGCAGGCTGTAGCCTGCAGCAGCGGCGTTGCCGGCCGCAGACTGGGCGAAGCGCTCCTTGAGGCTCGGCGTTTTCTCCTCTTTGGGCTTTTGACCGCCAACTTGGATGGTGGTGGTCTGTGGCTCATTGGCTATGAGCTGGCCGTCCTTACCGCGCGCACTGGTGCGGTAGGTCAGGCGGTATCGTCCTGGCTTGGTAAACAGAGTGGAGTTGTGCGTATGTGTGCCGGCAACAAGGTAGGCAGAGTGCGGCGAATCCGGGAAGGAACCGAGCATACGGTGCAGCTGGGTTCCGTCCTCATCTTCATCTTTATTGGTAAAAAGCTCCACCTCGCCGGGGCCATCGACGTTGAGCAAGTCAAGGAAGGCTACGCCATCCCGAAATTTGTCCGTGGGCAGGGAAGCATCTGCGCCAAAGCCCAGCCAAATGGGCGAAGTATTACCGGATACCTGGTGCGGTGCTGTGTAGTAAGTCGTGCCAGGGGCCCCAATGTAGTCTTGGGTCCCGTTTGCCGGAAGCGTATAGAGATACTGGTTGCTGTTATCCGTAGCGCTGTAGCCCTTGCCCACCCAGGCAACAGTGTCTGCAATTGGGGGCTCTTGACCGCCAAACTCGGACTTTAGGACGAAATCGTTGTTCTCCCAGAAAGACTTGGGGGAGTCAACGTGGGTATTGGTAGCGATGTGCTTGCCATCATCGGGGCCTGCGACAGCCGTGGCGGGAGTGATAAGCGCCAAAGTGCTCAGCGTGGCAAGGAAACGGGTGCGTGGGGAAGCCACAGTTGGGAAGGCCTTTCTACAGTTCTCACAAGTTCACCAGAAACTATAGAAAATGATTCCCATAACCTGTTAGACGTAATGAAAGTCAGTTTCATTGACCTGTGGTTTTGTAGTGAAACCCGTTTCCAGTTACCCCAATTTGCGTGTAGGAATAGACTGCAAATTGCTGCGCGCCGGGCAGGTTTTAGGGGCGCTTGGGCTGGTGCGGACTGGAATCGGCGGCTCCACTACGATGGTGGGCATGACTGAAGTACGCGTTAGATTCTGTCCATCCCCAACCGGCACACCGCACGTAGGCATGGTGCGCACCGCACTATTCAACTGGGCCTATGCCCGCCATACCGGCGGCAAGCTGGTATTTCGCATCGAAGACACCGATGCCGCCCGTGACTCTGAGGAGTCCTACCAGGCCATCATTGATTCCCTGACCTGGCTTGGCCTGGGCTGGGATGAAGGCATCAATGTTGGCGGCCCGCACGAACCTTACCGTCAGTCCCAGCGCATGGACATCTACAAAGAGGTTCTGGACAAGCTTATCGACGGCGGATTTGTCTACCCGGCATACTCCACCGCTGAAGAAGTGGAGGAGCGCCACAAGGCGGCCGGCCGTGACCCGAAGCTGGGCTATGACAACTTCGACCGCGATCTCACCCAAGAGCAGATCGATGCTTTTGAGGCCGAAGGTCGCAAGCCGGTCTGGCGCCTGCGCATGCCGGAGCAGGACTGGACCTGGACCGACCTGGTGCGCGGGGAAATGACCTTCAAATCTGAAACCCAGCCAGATTATGTGGTTGCTCGTTCCAATGGTGCGCCGCTCTACACCCTGGTTAACCCGGTTGATGATGCCCTGATGCGCATTACCCACGTGCTGCGTGGTGAGGACCTGCTGTCTTCTACTCCGCGTCAGCTCGCGCTTTACGACGCCCTTAAGAAGATTGGCGTTGCCGAGTTCACCCCAGAGTTTGGCCACCTGCCCTTTGTGATGGGCGAGGGCAATAAGAAACTATCTAAGCGCGACCCGCAGTCCAACCTGTTTAATCACCGCGATAACGGCATCATCCCTGAGGGCATGCTCAATTACCTGTCCCTGCTGGGCTGGTCGTTGTCCGCGGACCAGGACATCTTCAGCATGGATGACTTGGTTGAAAACTTCGACGTCCACGACGTGCTGGGTAATCCCGCACGCTTTGATCAGAAGAAGCTCGAGGCCATCAACGCGGACCACATCCGCCAGCTGGACCCAGAAGAGTTTGCCTTCCGTCTGCGCAACTACTTGACCGAGTACACGGACTTCCCGGCTGACTATGACGGCGAGAAGTTTGTCTTCGCCGCTGACCTTGTCCAAACCCGTATCAAGACTCTGTCTGATGCCTATGGCCTCATGAGCTTTTTGGTGACCCCGGATGCCGATCTAAAGCTCGATGAGAAGGCAGCAAAGAAGAACCTCAAGGAAGAGGCCATTCAGCCGCTCGAGGTAGGCATCGAGACTCTCGAGGGTATTGCGGAGTGGAAGACCGAGAATATTGAGGCGGCACTATCCAAGGCCCTTATTGAAGACCTCGAGCTGAAGCCCCGTAAGGCCTACGGAGCACTGCGCGTAGCTATTTCCGGCGCTCAGGTTTCCCCGCCGCTCTTTGAGTCTATGGAGCTGCTGGGCAAGGAGTCCACCCTGGCGCGCCTTCGTGCGGCTCGTGAAGTGACTCCCTACGCGCCGGCGGCACAGTAGGAGGAGTGCCTCCCGTAAGGCGGCGATAGATATCTATCCCGCCCCTCGATGCGGTGAATGACAGCTGAACTACAGCGCTGTCATTCGCCGCATTTTTATTAACCATCCTAATGGCCTGAAAATGGGCTGTGTGCTGGCGATTTGGCAGTTTACGCGATGATCATTATAGTTATTACACGTTGCAGCGAGCAAGGGAGAACAGCCGAAAAGCAGTAAGCTTCCAACGCAAGTTAGCAAATGGCCTATGGTGTAATTGGCAACACAGCGGTTTCTGGTACCGCCATTCTAGGTTCGAGTCCTGGTAGGCCAGCAGTGAAAATGCTTTAAACGGCAGGCTCACTAGTTCTATGCCCCGTTCGTCTAGCGGCCTAGGACGCCGGCCTCTCACGCCGGTAACACGGGTTCAAATCCCGTACGGGGTACAAAGACCTCCAGCCTAAAGGCTGGAGGATTTTTCATACTCGGGGCAATTCTTTTCTTGGCGTCGTCATTTCCTGGCGCCATACGGGGTGCGAGTAGCGGGCGGCTACAACTGGTTATAACCTACCCCCAGACCATTGGCCTCGTTCGCGCAGGCCGCGGCCTGCTGCCAATGAGACCAGGGCTAATACCACCGCGAAGTTGTGCAAAACCCTTCCTGTCCTGCACGTGCAGGCATAAACTGCAAGTACAGCGGAAAACAAACAGAAAGGAGAGCGGGTGACAGAAAGCGAAACGCACCACAGCCAAGGCGCACAGCCCGAAAGCACAGCCAGGTAGTAACGCTATAATCCACAACTTCCTTCCCACCAACGTTTGTACGAAGTATAGGAGCCTGCAGCATATGCACTTCGACGCACAGCGCCATCCCGAGTCCTACTAGCACAGCGTTCTCGGCCACGGACTATCCACAGATTGCTTGCGGAATAACCACTGATTCGATCCGCACCTCGGCCACGAAGAACCTCACTGCAGTACCGGACTCGGGAATTTTTGAGTTTTCCTTCGACTTCCCTCAAAACCGTCCTTGACCGCGCGATTTGTGCTGAATTAACCCATCGTTTACTCTTAACAAGTCCGCAACGCACAGCGTGCGATTGCTGCGAACGCGCCCCGTTCGTCTAGCGGCCTAGGACGCCGGCCTCTCACGCCGGTAACACGGGTTCAAATCCCGTACGGGGTACCAACGGAAAGCTGCGAGCCAGATGGCTCGCAGCTTTTTCTCTATCCAAGACCTGTGCGGTTTAGCGGCATGTAGGACAGGTCTCGATGTCCAAGGGCTAACCGTCCTGCCCACGGGACGGTATGGGAGCTGGGGTAAAGCGGGGCGCAGACTCCCGTAGCGGTCCTTCAGTAGGGATTCAGGTGGGCCGTAAGTGGGTTACGTGCCCGATAGCTGCGTTCGAGGGAATCCCCTAAGAAGGAAGCTAGACCTAGCAGATAGGAAGGGTATCCGAGTCCCTTTAGTGGATGCATATGCGGCTTTCTCTGCCCCTTCTAGGTCTTTGGGGCACTAGCGTGGGACCCGACCATGAAAGAAGCCCACCAAGCCGTGAAAAAGGGCTTGGTGGGCGGTGTAGGAAGTGCGGAAGGGGAGGCGTCGTCCAGCGCTGCTACGCCATGACCTTCGTCTTCTTAATCGCCTTCTTGAGGCGCTTGTGGTAGGCATCCATGGCGCGGCGGAGAATGAGGCCGACGATGAGTGCAGGGATGGTAAACAGCAGTAGCATGCCCAACTCGCGCCAAATATCGCCGTGGTAGATGCCCGCAATGGCGCTGCGGAAAGCATCAATGGCGTACGTCGCTGGCAGCCACGGGCTCACGTTCTGGAACCATTCAGGCAGCAAAGGCAGCGGGTACGCGCCGCCGGAGCCAGAGACTTGTATCACGAGCAACAACACCGCTAAGGCCTTGCCGGCACTATCGAGTGTGATGACAAGCGCATAGATGATCAACATAAACACCAGTGAGACTATCCATGCGGCAAACATGAGCATGAATGGGTGAGCAGGCTCGATTTGGACGAAGAAGATGAGGCTGAGAACCACCAAGGTGGCCTGCGCAAGGCCGACCAAGCCGAGTGTGGCAAAGCGACCGAAGAACGCTTGGCCACGGGTGAATTCGCTCTCGTCGTATTTGCCGTTCTCGTCCTTGCGCAAGTATTTACGCTCGGCGTTGGTATGCACCAGCACGCATGCCAGAAGGGCGCCTACCCATAGGGACAAGGCGAGGTAGAACGGCGTCATACCCACGCCAAAGGCAGCGACAGGGTAGACCGGCTGGCGGTCTACAGCCACGGGAGCGGCGATGCGAGAGGCAAGCAGTTCTGGATCGTTGCCGACGATATCCGCTAGCTTGTCTAAATCGCCGCCACGGCGCGCCTCGTCGATTTTTCGGCCCATGTCCGCAAAACGGCCGCTTTGCTCCCGCAGGGTGCCGGCAAGGCCGGCGGTGGTATCGCGGGCGCGCGCCAGGCTTTGCTGTGGCGACCCGTCATCCTGGGAAACCGAAGAGCGAATGCCTGCGATGTCCTGCTTGACAGCATCAATATCGTCCGCGACAACCGAGACGCTCTGGTTGAGCTGATCTAGCTGCGGTTTGAGGTTCTCGTTATAGGAATTGCGTGCCTTTTCAGCAGCCTGCTTGGCATTGGCGATGGCATCCTTGGTGCGCTGCCGGGAGTCTTGGGACGTGCCCCGGCCTTGCTCAAGGTCATCGGCGGTAGATACCAGCGAATCATGCAGAGCGTTGCTCTGGGCAATGGAGGCATCTATCTGGCCCATCATCGCTTTATATCCACCCGCGACCGCGGCAGGTAGAGCTACTTTATCGGCTTGCTCCTTGATGGAAGTGCGAACTCCCTCAAAGGCCTGAGTTTGCTCATTCACCCGTTCAGCGGCGGTGCGGTAGGTCTGCGCCGTTTGTGCGCTGGTGGTGCTTGCATTATTGAGCAACTCATCGACCTGGGCAGAGAGTGCATCGTAGCTTCGCGTCGTAGCCGCCAAGGAAGCGTCGAGCGAACCAGCCGAGTCATTGAGGGTAGAGCGCAGAACGTCGATGGGGTTTTCGCCTTGGTCATTGTCTGTCTCCGTAGCCTGGCGGCCAGCCTCAGCGAGAATATTGTCCGCAGCCTGCGTAAGCGGCAGCGTGGAGTCGACCAGATTGCTTAGTGCACCTACGGTGCCAGCCGCAGCATCGAGGCGAGTGCTGACGTTATTGACGCGATTGTGCAGGTTATTGAGTGCAGTCTGGGTATCGTCCTCATTGAGGTATTTATCAAAATCCGAGACGACGCCAAGGCCGACATTGGATACCACGCGGGTGAAGGACTCGTCGATTTTCTGGATGACGCCGTCCGCACTCTTTTGCGTGATGGTGGTAGACAGCGCATTCTTCTTCTCATTGGTATAGAGGTTGAGCTTGCTTGGTTCGGTTCCTTCTACATAGAACGTGAGAAGGTCCGCGCTGAAGTCTTTGGGAAGGACAATGCCGGCATAGTATTCGCCGGACTTTGTTCCTTCAACTGCATCGGCGCTATCAGTAATGACCCAATCGATTTCGTGATTGCGGCTGAGCTGCGAGAGCACCTCATCGCCCAGATTAAGCTTCAGGGAGGCGAGGTCGCTTTCGTGGCCTTCATCCTCGCTGGCCACAGCAATCTTGAGCTGGTTGGTATTAGCAAAAGGATCCCAGCTAGCCAGCACGTTGAAGGACGTGAAAAGCAACGGGATGATGGCAAGGCCAAAGATGATGACCGCGGTCATTACATTGGTGCGAATGGCGTGGAGGTCATCGCGGAGAATGGTCAGAATGTTTTTCATGACTTACTCGCCTCCCTTTCCGGAGTCATCACCATCAACGGCGGGCATTTCCTTGGTCTCGCTGGTAGTAGAAGGTGTGGATTCCTCGTCAAAGTCCTCTAGGAGGTAGTGGTTTGGGTGTTCCTGTTGGTGCTCGAGGTGCTCCTGGATTTCCTCATCGCTGAGATCCGCCAGACGGTTATCGTGCGCGATGCTCTGCTTGACGTACTCAAGGGAGCAGATAACCCCCACCGCAATGAGCGTAACCAGGCAGGCCAGGCCGAAGATGATGGCCTTTTCTTCAGGGTTAATGCGTGAGTAGATGCCCAAAGCGACGACTAACGCTAGGCCTACCGCGACGGTGATCTTCATCAGCTGGGAGTAATTCTTGCGAGCCATGCTCCATTTATCCTCCAAGCTTTGTTGGTAGGCCTCGCGGTCATTCAAGGCATAGAGAAGGTCCGTGAAGCGATAACGGCTGCCAATGAGATGGACTTGCTCATTGATGACGAGCCCGCCCTTACGTAGCTCATCATTGACCAGCATGTTGACGTTGGACAGGCCGCGGCGCATCACAGTACCGATGAGGTAAGCGATCGCGGCCATGCCGATGAGCGCGGCAAGGTCGCGTGCATAGTGGTTGCCGTAGAAACCACCAACGGTTTCGCGCATGGCATCGATGCCGTAGGTAAAAGGCAGGAATGGATGTACCGCGCGGAAAAAGTCTGGGGTCATCTCAATCGGGTAGAGGCCGGAAGCGCCCGGAATCTGGATGAAGGCGAAGACCACCGCGATGCCGCGGCCTACGTGTCCAAACGTAGAAACCAAGCTATAGGTAATGCTCAGGTAGCACAGGCCCACGATAACAGCGGTAGCGACGTAGGCCAATGCATTCGCATGTTCAACACCAATGGCCAGGTTGCCGATGGACACGATGAGTGCCTGTGCGATGGCAAAGAAGGAAAGCAACAGGAAGCGGGCAAGGTAAGCCTTGGTAATGGTGAGGTTCTTGCGGCCCTGCGGGTCTACCTCCGCGCGGAAGATGATGAGCAGCATGAATGCGCCGATCCACAGCGTGAGGTTGATAAAGAGCGAGGACATGCCGGAACCGTAGTGCTTTACAGGGAATACGGCGTGGCTTTCCATCTCTGCAGGGGAGGCAAGGAAGGAAGACACCTCATCGGTGTTAAGGCCCTTGACAGACTGCAGGATGGAATTGTTATTGGCGGTATTGCTCAGCGCAATCACGTCGCTGCGGGAGGCGCGAAGCCCCTCCTCAATACCGTCGAGGTCCACAGAAAAACGCTCCACTACTTGCTGGGCCTGGCTTAGCTGCTCGTCGACGCCGCCCAAGAGCCCATCGGTTTGCCCGACTAGTGCCTGCTGGCTTTCGAGTGAGGCGGATAGCTTGCCGGTGGTAGCGGTGACGTCGGAAAGCGCAGCGTTGAGCTTGGGTAGGCCTTCGGCCACATTATCGCGCAGCGCGTGGGAATCATCGCGTGTTTGGGCGGCCATCTTTTCCAGCATGCCCGTGGTCTTATTGAGCGAATCGATGGTGTCGTTCGTATCGCCGTTGAGAGTATCTAAGTCACCGAGAACGGCCTTATTTTGATCATTGCGTTCGCGGAGGTCTCCTACCTGATCCTTAATCTGTTGGGAAACCTGTGGGGGCAGGGCCGGTGAAGACGCAAGCTTTTCAAGCTGATCGATGGCCCGGTCAGCTTCACCGACGATTCCTGACGCGCCAGCGGATGCGGCACCGACGCGATTGAGTGCGCCGCGTAGTTTGCCGGAGACCGAGCCTACGGTGGCATTGGCGGAGGCGGTGCCGTCCGCCATGGCGGTCGTGCCTTCTACATAGGCGGCGGTGGCATCATCCGAGAAAGAAGTGACTTCCCGCTGGACCTCTGCAGTAATGGAGTTAAGTTCATCCAGGGCAGTCTGCGCATCGTCGACGGTCTTTTGCACCGTGCCCAAAGACTCGCGGGCTTGCGCGATGGTAGGGCGCGCATCCTCGATGGTGGCATGCACGTCAGCAAGCTGGCTCCGGGAGTTAGCTACCGTATCTGCGGTCTCTGAAAAAGAATCCGCGGTCTTGCTTGCGGTGCGGTTAATCTTCTGGCTCAAATCGCCACCGGAGTTCTTTAGCTCCGTAGCCACCGAATCCGCTACCTGCTCATTGAAGGTCGAGCTAATGGTGGTGTCTAGGGTAGAAGCGCCAGTATCAGTAATCTTCGGTGCAATGGCGTTGAGCTTTTCATTGACGTGATATTCCAGCGTGGGCTGAGAATAGGTACCTTTAAAAAGGCTCACGAAATCGGCCGAGAAGTCCTCGGGGACGATCACCGAGGCGAAGACGTCACCCTTCTTAACGGCGTCTTCGGCTTCCTGGCGGTCCATGAACTGCCAGCCCAGTTTGTCATTGTCATGCAGCTTGTCAATCATCTGCCCGCCGACGTCTAAGTGGCCGGTCATCTCCGAGGATGCGCCTTTGTCCTCATTAACTACGGCGACCTTGAGGTGTTCTGTGTTTCCGTACGGGTCCCAGAAACCGGAGACGTTTACCCAGGAATACAGGGCTGGGGTGATCATCAAACCTATAAGGATCACCCAGACCTGCGGGGTCCGCCACAAGCGGACGAAATCTTGGAGAAATATCTTCCAACTAGTAATCACTCGAAGAACCGTAGCACCCAACCGGAAAGAACTAATAGTCTGACTGTCAGTTTTAACAGAAATGAGAGAGTGCGTCCTGTCGAGCTCGCAGATATGTTTCTGGTGTGAATTTCAGGGCGTTCTAAAGCGAAAGAACAGACATAGAAAAGGCCGCCGTGACCCATAACGTCAGGGGCCAGGGCGGCGCGATAAGGGGCTAAGCCCCGACAGGCGATTAGTGCTCGTCGTAGTGATCGCCGTGTGCGGCGTGGCGGTGGCCATCGTGCAGATAGTCCACATGGTCGCCGTGCGGGATAGCTACGTGGCCGCAGCCTTCACCATGGGTGTGGTCGGCGTGCGCCTCGGCTTCAACGTGCTCGGTGGTCTCGCACTCATCCCAGTGGCCATCATGCTCACGGTGAATGTGGCCCTCGTGGAGGTAGTCAGTGTGGTCACCGTGCGGGAAGGAAACGTGGCCGCAGTCAGCGCCGTGGGTGTGGGTATGGTCTTCGTGGGTGGTGTGGGTCATGATGCCTGATCCTCTCTGGTGGGGGAAGCCCCGTTGTTTTCAGTGTGTTTTCATTAAACCGTATTTTCATTTCGGTTTCAATAGGTGTGGGCGCGTTTCTCTAATTTTTCCGGTTTGGGAAATAAAAAGGGCCCGCCTCCTTGGGGCTAGGTGGAGGCGGGCGTCGTAAAGCTGGGGAGGACCTTAAAGGAGATTGCTCAATTCGCGTGCGGCGGAAGTGAGAATGTTGGCGTATTTCTGGGCTGGGGAAGGTTGGAAGCGCTCGACAGATCCGGAAATCGACAACACTGCGAGGAATGTCCCGGAACTATCGAAAACGGGCGCTGAGATGGAGGCTAAGCCGGCTTCGCGTTCCTCAATAGACTCGGAATAGCCTTGGTTTCGGGCCGCCTCAATGTCTTCTTGGGTAAACGAGGCGTTATCGGTATTGATGTCTACGTATGCGGCAATGATGCGCGCGGCAGAGCCGGAGCTAAGCGGTAGCTGGCGCCCGACTGGTACGACGTTGTGGAGGCCGGATTCCGGCTCCCTGGTGGCAATGCAGGTACGGGTATTTCCGGTGACCTCGTAGAGCTGGATGGATTCTCCGGTGTCTTCGCGCAGTTTCTCCATGATTGGCCCGGCTGCCTCGAGGAGATGATCGCGGTTGCCGGGGAGGGCAGGGCCGGCCTTCCACTTTCCATCGGGGGTGCGAACGAGGATGCGGTGTGCCTCGAGTGCGGTGGCCAATCGATGTGCCGTCGCCCGAGGCAGCCCCGTGGTTTCGCATAATTCATTGAGGGTGGAGGGGTGGTTGGCGGCAGCCATCATGATGGCCATTGCTCGATCCAACACTTTAATTCCGGAAACTTCGCTATACTCTCCCATACAATGAAATCTACGTCCCAAATTATGAGATTTCAAGTGTGGAGAGATGTTTATGAACCAGAAGCTGACATTGGCAGAAAAAGTCTGGCGCGATCACGTCGTCCAACACGGCGATGCTGGGGCCCCGGACCTTATCTTTATTGACTTTCAGCTACTACATGAAGTTACCAGCCCGCAGGCCTTTGATGGCTTGCGGCTGGCCGGCCGCAAGCTTCGTCACCCTGAACTGCACCTGGCCACTGAGGACCATAACGTACCCACGCAAGGCATCAAGTCCGGAAACCTCTTGGAAATCAAGGATGAGGTTTCTCGCACCCAGGTATCGACCCTGCGGAAAAACTGCGAAGAATTTGGTGTGCGCTTGCACTCCATGGGAGATGCGCAGCAAGGCATTGTCCATACAGTTGGCCCACAATTGGGAATCACGCAGCCAGGTATGACCATTGTCTGCGGCGATTCGCATACCTCCACCCACGGTGCCTTTGGTTCAATCGCAATGGGCATTGGTACCTCTGAGGTAGAACACGTCATGGCTACGCAGACGCTTTCTTTAAAGCCATTCAAAACCATGGCTATTGAGGTGACTGGCGAGCTGCAAGAAGGGGTATCTGCCAAGGACCTCATCTTGGCCATTATCGCGAAAATCGGTACCGGTGGCGGGCAGGGCCACATCATTGAATATCGCGGTGAGGCCATCCGCAAGATGTCCATGGAAGCGCGCATGACGATGTGCAATATGTCTATTGAGGCAGGAGCCCGCGCCGGCATGGTCGCTCCCGATGAGACGACCTTCGAGTATGTCAAGGGCCGCGAGTTCGCTCCCACAGGAACAGACTGGGATGCTGCAGTTGAGTATTGGAAGACACTTCCCACGGACGAAGGGGCAGAATTCGATACTGTCGTGGAAATTGATGGCTCCTCGCTGACCCCATTTGTTACGTGGGGAACTAATCCTGGACAGGGCCTTCCGTTAGGGGAGAAGGTCCCAGATCCGGAAGATTGTGGTGACGATAATGAACAGGCCACTGTGGAAAAGGCTTTGCAGTATATGGACCTGCAGCCAGGTACTCCGCTGCGCGATATCAAGATCGATACCGTCTTCGTCGGTTCCTGTACCAATGCCCGCATCGAAGACCTGCGCGCTGCGGCCGACGTGGTCAAGGGGCGCACCATCGCTGCCAATACGCGGATGATGGTCGTGCCGTCCTCCGCCGTGGTCAAGGCCCAAGCGGAGGAGGAGGGCCTCGACGAAGTCTTCCGACAGTTCGGCGCGGAGTGGCGTACCGCCGGCTGCTCGATGTGCTTGGGTATGAACCCAGATCAATTAGCTCCGGGCGAGCGATCCGCCTCCACCTCCAACCGCAACTTCGAGGGGCGACAAGGCCCTGGTGGGCGCACGCACCTTGTCTCCCCGCAGGTGGCTGCCGCGACTGCCGTGACCGGTTACCTGTCTAGCCCTGCAGACCTGGATTAAGCGCATAGAAAGGCATTGACAATGGAGAAGTTTATTACCCATACGGGAACGGGCGTGCCGCTGCGCGCTTCCAATGTGGATACTGATCAGATTATCCCCGCGCGCTACTTGAAGTCGGTCAAGCGTACCGGTTTTTCAGAAGGCCTATTTTCCAATTGGCGCTCCGATGACAACTTTGTGCTCAACCAGGCGCAATTCAAGGATGGCTCGGTGCTTTTCGCGGGCAGTGATTTTGGCACCGGTTCCTCCCGTGAGCACGCTGTGTGGGCACTGAGTGAATACGGCTTCCGCGCGGTATTTTCTTCCCGCTTTGCAGATATTTTCCGCGGCAACGCTGGAAAGTCTGGACTGCTTACTGGATTGATGGAGCAAGAAGACATCGAGCTCATCTGGAAGCAGTTGGAAGCCGGGGAAACCCAGGTCACCGTGGACCTAGATGCTCGAACGGTCACGGTGGGAGAAAATACTTACCGCTTCGATATTGATGACTACACCCGTTGGCGGTTGATGGAGGGGTTGGATGATATCGGCATTACCCTCCGCAATGAAGATGCAATCGCTGCGTACGAATCGCGCCGCCCCAGCTTCAAGCCCGCTGTTCACGCTCAATAGCAGAAGAATCGATGGCGATCGGCGGGCCAGCAGCGTACCTACAGTCCTAAGAGGCGAAAGGTCTGTAGGGGTGCCGTGCGTTCATACGTGAACCTCAAGCTTTCGCCTTGGGGTAGAGGTGGGGGTACAACTCGGTAACGTATAGGTAACAATTGCTTGCTCCAGTTTCCCGCAACAAAGTATCCCCCTAGCTTTAGATTTATGAGCAATCCCTATTCGAATAATGATTCCTTCAATTCAGGAAACAATGGTGCCGAGCACCCTGGAGCCGGCAATGAGTCTGCATCTTATGGACACGATGCGAATGGTCAGCCTGGCTACGGCCAACAGCACTATGGCCAACAGCAGTTTGGCCAGCAACAGTATGGACAGCAGCAAAACGGCCAGCCCGGATACGCCGGAAGCCCGTATCCGGGAGACGATTCCCTGTTTGGCCAAGATGTAGATGCTATTCAGGTCATCGGCGATAGCTTCCGGTATTTTGGTCGCAATTGGGCACAATGGATTTTTGGCCCACTGATCCAGGGCGTAGTGATGTTTATCCTCTACTTGCTATTGATTGCGGTCCTAGCGGGCAGCGGATCATCCATTGATGCCCTAGCCAACAGTAGCTCGGGGTCTGATGCTGCGCTTACTGGCGGGTTGGTCGCAGTGATGGTTCTTGTCTTTATTGCGATGTTCCTCGTGATGATTTGGGCATATAGCACCTGGTACCAGGCCGCCAATAAGCAGGTGGATACCGGCACGCTGCAGATAACGGACTTCCTCAGCTTAAAGAATATCGCCGGACTCATGGCGGTCTATTTTCTGTCGTTCGTAGTTGTCATTCTGGGCTTTTTCCTCCTGATTATCCCGGGCCTCTTTGCTGCCTTCTTCTTCACGTGGATGCCGGCCGTCAAGGCTGCACGCCCTGAGCTATCCGTGGGCGAAACCTTTGGTGCATCCATCGAGGTGGCAAAGAAGAATGTTGGAGTTACCATCTTGGTGCTCGTGCTCATTGCCGTCCTGTACGCCGTGCTGAGCTTTACTATCGTCGGCATCATTTTGTTCCCGGCGCTGAATACGCTCATTACGGTCCTCTTTGTCCGCCGCACCCTTGGACTACGCGGCTAGAAAGCTGCGTAGTCGCACAATAGGAGTGCACAGAAGGCCCTGCCGGTCCACCGAATCAGGTGGCAGACAGGGCCTTAGCCGTAAAACGGGAAAGGTGAAAAGCTAGCGCACGGGCAGTGGGCTGGCCAGGTAATCGGCACCGGTGAGCTCGCCGTTGTTAAAGGACAAGACCCATACAGAAGCCTTCTTAAACTTCAGCTTGTCCACGGGCTTCTTGAGGAACTTTGGTGCGAGGTCTTCAATGATGCCAGGAATGGTGGCGCCCTGGCTTACGATGACAGGCACGCCGCCGTCGTTGACCACGCGGCGGAAAGCTTTCTTGGCTGCTTCTGGGTCGTTCTCCCAAGCCTCGTCGCCAAAGTTTTTGTTGATGGAAATGTCCTTGCCTAGTTCGTCGGCAAGCGGGGCAGCCGTCTGCTGGCAGCGCTGGGGCAGTGCAGAGTAAATAGCGGTGGGGTGGAACGCGCTGAGCATCGGCACCAGCATCTCTGCTTGGCGGCGGCCCTTTTTATCCAGTGGCCGCAGGTTGTCATCGCCTTCCCAGCTACCGCTTTCATGCGCGCGTGCGTGGCGCACATAGAGCACGCGGGTAGCGGGCGCGATGCGCAGGCGCTTGGCCGCCTTGGCCACTACCGCGGTATCAACGTCGTAGGACAGGAGGTCCTGCGCCTCGTCGATGGGCAGCCACCGCAGCTCATCGGTTTCACTATTGGCGGAATAGGTTCCGCCCAGGTACTTGGCCACCCAGTAATAGACCACCTTTGTGCGGCCCTGGACTGGGTACGTTACCTTGCCAATGAGCTTGCCCAGACGCACGCTAAAGCCGGTTTCCTCCAGGATTTCGCGGGTAGCAGTGGTAGGCAAGGATTCGCCGGGATCGACCTTGCCCTTGGGCAGGGACCAATCATCGTAATGGGGGCGGTGGATGAGCGCGAATTCCGGGTCCTGCGGGGACCCGCGCCAGATTACGGCGCCGGCGGCAAGGGTAGTGCGGTGGAATTCCTTGGCAGGGTCCACCGGGATTTCCTGATGGCGGCCGGAAATAAACTCCTCGTGCTGCTGATCCTTATCGGTTTCGTGCATCTTTTTAATATTGGGCATCGTCTGCCTCCACGGGGCCTTTCCACAGAAATTGGGTGTTTGAAAACAACGTCTAAGCGCCCATTGTCCCACGGGCAAGGCGCGTTGTGCATCCTTGCCCCACCGGGGACGGGCATGCTTTAAGGTTGGGGTTATAAATTTGCACGTTTGGAGGAGACACCATGGTTCATGTTGCCGTAATGGGTGCTGGTTCTTGGGGCACTACCTTGGCCAAGGTCTTTGCGGACGCCGGAAATGACGTTCGCCTGTGGGCGCGCCGCGCGGAATTGGCGCAGGCCATCAACGAGACCCACACCAATCCGGACTATTTGCCGGATACCCGCCTGCCGGCCGCGGTGCGGGCCACCCATGATGATGTCGAAGCGCTGGCGCTTGCCGACGTCGTCGTGTTCGGCGTTCCCTCCCAAACCTTGCGCGCCAACGTGGAAAAGTGGACGCCGCACCTGCCAGAGGACGCGACCCTGGTGTCTATTTCTAAAGGCGTAGAGACCGCCACGCTCAAGCGCATGAGCGAGGTCATTATGGATGCGGCGGGCGTGCCAGCAGACCGCGTGGCGGTACTGTCTGGCCCGAACTTGGCCAAGGAGATCGCTGCCGGCCAAGTGGCCGCCACGGTGATTGCCTGCTCCGATGAAGACCGCGCGCAGCGCGTGCAAGCAGCGGTCGCCGCGCCGTACCTGCGGCCCTACACCAATACCGATGTCATCGGTGCGGAAATCGGTGGCGCCTGCAAGAATGTCATCGCCTTGGCCTGTGGTATCGCCTCCGGCAAGGGGCTGGGCAATAACACCATGGCCACCATCATCACCCGCGGTCTGGCGGAAATTACCCGCCTGGGCGTGGAGCTGGGGGCGGATCCATTTACTTTCTCCGGCCTCGCAGGCATGGGCGACTTGGTGGCAACGTGCACCTCGACTTTGTCGCGCAACCGCACCTTTGGCTACCGCCTGGGCCAAGGCGGCACGATTGAAGAGGCCAAGGCCGCGACCAATGGCCAGGTCGCGGAGGGCGTCTATTCCTGTGACTCCATCTATCGCCTCGCCCAGCGGGCCGGGGTTGAGATGCCTATCACGCACGCCGTTTATGGCGTGTGCTACGAGGGCATGGCGGTGGAAGATATGATCATCGCTTTGATGGGTCGGTCCAAGAAGTCGGAGTAGGTCAAGGGTAAAATCTGCGGGCATGACTGAAAAGACCCGCGTGGCCGTTATCTATGGCGGCCGTAGCACCGAGCACTCCGTCTCCTGCGTATCCGCAGGCGCGATCATGAACCACCTCGATCCAGAGAAGTTCGAGGTGGTGCCCATCGGTATCACCCGTGAGGGCGCGTGGACGCCCGGCACCACAGAGGGCTTAGAAATTGTCGATGGTGTTATGCCGGAGGTCAGCCCAGGTGCGGAACTGACCCTTTCCCTGGATCCCAATGCCAGGGGACAATTCCACAACGTCACCGACGGCACCCTCTTCGCCGAGGTCGACGTGGTATTTCCCATTCTGCACGGCCCCTTTGGTGAGGACGGTACAGTCCAAGGACTCTTTGAGCTTTCCGGCCTGCCCTATGTAGGCCCAGGGGTCTTGGCGTCCTCGGTGGGCATGGATAAGGAATTTACCAAGAAGGTGCTGGCGGTCGCAGATCTGCCAGTAGCGCCCGAGGTTATCCTCAAAGGCCGCACCGAGCTAAGCGAGGAAGAAAAGCAGCGACTAGGCCTGCCCGTCTTTGTCAAGCCTGCTCGCGGTGGATCCTCCATTGGCGTATCCAAGGTCTCTACTTGGGAGGAATTCCCCGCAGCCGTCGACCTGGCGCTAGAGGATGACGAAAAGATCCTGGTGGAGCCGGAAATCTTTGGCCAAGAGGTAGAAATCGGCGTGCTCCACTATGCCGATGGCACCTTGCTGGCCTCCGTCCCGGCACTGCTCGCCGGTATCGATGATTCCGATGAGGGCTTTTATGGCTTCGACACCAAGTACCTCGACAATGTGGTTACCGCCGAAATCCCGGCGCCGTTCGCACCTGAGCTGACCGAGAAGCTACGCGACATGGCAATCCGCGCCTTCGAGGCCCTCAACTGTGAGGGCCTGTCCCGAGTCGACTTCTTCGTCACCGAGGACTCCGTCTACATCAACGAGATCAATACCCTGCCGGGCTTTACCCCGATCTCCATGTACCCGCAGGTGCTCGCGGCTTCCGGGGTGGAATACCCGGCGCTACTTGAGGCGCTTATCGAGCAGGCCCTAGCCAAGTAGGCCCGAGCGCTGCCTACTTTTCGGTCGTGTGCTCTGCGAGCACATCGCCGATTTCCACCAGTGCCGCCTGCGCGGCATCTTGTGGGGCGTGTAGCGCAAGGTAGTCCTCGCGGCCGAGGGCAAACCACGTGCCTGCGGTCGTGCCATGGGCCAAGGTGGTGTCCTCGAACCATGGAATATCGTTAACCTGCTGGAGCTTGACTCCGGCCCGGTAGTTCTCCGGCTTGGCTACGCCGCATCGCGCAACGATGTCTTCGCGGCCATCGGCGCTCCACACATAGGTATTCTTTTCCTCAACCTCGCGGCGGCGGTAGCCCTCAGCTACTTCATCCGGAAGTGCCTTTTCTACTTCTGCGCACATCTGGTCATTGCCCGCCTTGAGAGCCTTAAGTGGCGCCTCGTGGGCGGTGGCAGGCTTTTCTTCGAGGGACGAGAGGGCGTCGTTAAGCTCGCCCGGCTCTGCATCAGTGGAGGCAGTGACCGCGACAATGGGGAAGCGCTGCGGCGCATACCAAGTGGTGAGGTTCGAGCCAGGGGTGGCATCGCGCACCTGGAACCACTGTTCGCCCTCTACGTCCTGGGTCTGGGAGTACTCGGTGTACTGGAAAGGCATATCTACGCCACAGCGCACGGTGACTTTATCGTCTGAGGTAGTGGCCCAGGCCGCGACGCCGGAAGGCACGGGCTCGGCAATATCGGCACGTGGCTTATCCATGACCTCATCTGGAAGGGCGTCGATAAAGCTGCGGCAGGCTTGCGAGTCTGCCTCCTTAGACTCCACGGGGGAGACCGCCACGGGTGCTTTGGCGACGTTATTGAATACGTATTTTGCGCCGAAGAGGACCGCCAGAACCATCACTATGGACAACCCAAGTGAAATGAAGATCGCGGTGCGGTTAAATTGGGATGTCATAAGGGCTCATAGTATCGAAAGGAAGCTGGTGAACTTAACTCAGACTCTCGCAGATGTGGGAGAACGCGCCGCTATCCGGGAAATTACCTCCGTGGCCTCCAGTGGGCTCAATGGAGACGATGCCGCGGTTCTGCCCAGTGCGCCGCCGAATTCCCGCACCGTAGCGGCCACCGATTTGATGGTGGAGGGGCGTCATTTCCTGCGGGAGTGGTCTACCCCGCGCGAGATTGGCAAGAAGGCCATCTTGCGCAATTTTGCCGATGTGGAAGCTATGGGTGCCCGACCGGTTGCCGCCCTCCTTGCAATCGCCGCGCCAGGCGATACCCCGGTGCCCTTCGTGCGCGGCATTGCCGAGGGAATCGCGGAGCATAGCTCTTTCTATAACGCCGAGTTGGTCGGCGGCGACCTTACGAAGTCCGATCTCTTGGTCATCAATATCACGGCCGTAGGCTTCCTCGGCGGCAGCCTTCCCGCCTTGACCTTGGACGGAGCGCGGGCAGGCCAGCAGGTGGTAGCGCACGGCAAGATCGGCCACTCGGCCGCCGGCTTGGCCTTGTTGGAGCGCTTTGGCCGGAACCTTCCTGCAGGGCATGAGCACCTGCAGCCGCTTATCGACGCCCACTGTGCCCCCTGGCTCAACCCCGGCCGCGGCGTCATTGCCCGCGCCGCCGGGGTCACCGCGATGACCGATAACTCAGACGGTTTGATTCAAGACTGCACGACGATGGCCGAGCACTCCTGCGTGCACATGGACTTGGATCCGCAGGCCTTGCAACCGGAAGAATTGCTGTGCCAAGCCGCGGATCTACTCGACTGCGACCCGTGGGAATGGGTACTCAGCGGCGGCGAAGACCACACCCTCATCGGCACGACGGCAAAGGAAGCCCCCTCCGGATTCCGAAAGATTGGCACCGTAACCCGCGGCTGCGGGGTTACGCTGGGAGGTACGACACCGAGCTATCAGAAAGGCTGGCTGAGCTTTTAACCATGCACCCCACCTACCACCCCTCTTGGGAGCCGGTGCTGGCACCGGTAGTTGAAAAGCAATGGCCACAGATTTCTCACGCTCTTGAGGGGCAGGACTATTTGCCCCCGGCGGAGGACGTCTGCCGCGCGTTGCAGATGCCGCTGGACGAGGTCCGCGTGCTCATCGTCGGCCAAGACCCTTATCCCACCCCAGGACACGCCATGGGCATGGCCTTCTCCACTCGCCCAGGTGTGAAACCGCCGCGTTCCTTGGTCAATATTTACCGCGAACTACACGATGATCTGGGTATCAACGGCCGGGAGGATGGTGACCTGAGCGCCTGGGCGGACCAGGGAGTGCTGCTGCTTAACAGAGTACTTACCGTAGCCCCAGGCCAAGCCGGTTCGCACCGCCGAATTGGCTGGGAAGAGATCACCGAGGCTGCCATTCGCGCGCTCAACCGCAGCCCCATGGTCGCGATTCTCTGGGGCCGGGATGCACAAGCATGCGAGCGATTTCTTCCCGACGTCCCCTGTATCAAGTCCCCACACCCCTCACCGCTTTCGGCCAGCCGCGGTTTCTTTGGCTCGAAGCCCTTTTCCCGGGCAAACGCCCTTTTGCGGGACCAAGGCGCACAGGAAATAGACTGGCGCTTGTAAACTATTGCGCATGTCCTACCCCAGCACGCTGGATTCCCACGGAATGCGCAATTGGGCCACCCGCGCCGTGGGGGAATTAGCCCATCGCCGCGATGAGATCAACGCGCTCAATGTCTTTCCCGTACCGGATTCCGATACGGGCTCGAATATGGCGCACACCATGGAGGCAGCGGTAGCGGAGCTCGACAATGGTGGCGATGTCGCCGATTCACTCGCGCTCGGGGCGGTGCGTGGTGCCCGCGGGAACTCGGGAATGGTGCTGTCGCAGGTCCTGCGCGGCGTGGCCGAGTCAACTGTGGACTCAGTTATCGACGGTGCCGTCTTTGTCCGTTCCCTCAAGCAGGCCGTGGAGCTGGTGGACCGAGCTATCGCCGAGCCGGTGGAAGGCACAGTTATTACGGTTTTGAAGGCAGCATCCGAGTCCGCCGAAGACGCTCAAGCGCAATCAGGCGCAACCTTGCACAGTACTGTCAGCGCCGCAATCGCTGCCGCGGAAACGGCCCTCGAGCGCACTCCTTCGCAATTGCCAGCCCTGCGCGAGGCAGGAGTGGTGGATGCTGGCGGCGCCGGCCTCGTTATCCTTTTAGAGTCTCTCCTCGCTGAGATCGAAGGCTCGACTGGGCACACAGGCCTGTCCGAGCCGGAGCCGGAAATTGAACTGGAAGTTGTCTTTTTCTTCGAGGGAGATATAGACACGCTCCAGGCAGCAATCGAACCGTTGGGAGACAGCCTCGTCATCGCTCGCGCCACCGAGGACAGCGCTAATGTACATATCCACTCCCGGCAGGCAGGCAAAGTCATTGAAACCGCCTTTGGTACAGGAAAGGTCTCCAACCTGCACCTTGAGGTGTTGCCTCCTCACGCCGAAGCTGCCTCCGAAGAGCCGATTGCTCGCCGAGTGTTTGCCGCCGCACCGGCCGGGCCTATCAGCGATCTTCTGGCATCTGCGGGGGTTAGCGTTGTGTCTCCGGATGCTCCCATTGCAGCGGGAGACGCGGACATTGTCCTTGCCACCGGCTTGAGCTCGGAGACCGGCGGTGGGAGAGTAGTGCCCGCGCAATCGCTAGCTGCGGCTCTGGCGGCGATTTCCGTCTATGAACCGGATAACCCAGATACCGGTGCCGTCGTTGCTGCCATGCGCGATGCTGCCAAGTCCATGCGGGTGGCTTACCCAAGCCAGGAAACTCCACAGTCAATCATTGCCACTTGCCGCGATCTCTTAGCAGAAGGCGGTGAGCAGGTCACAGTCTTAAGCGCCCTTGATCTAGACCAGGAGGACCTAGCTGAACAGCTTCGCGTGGACGTTATGGCACTGAAAGTACCGGATATCGCAACCGAAATCGGAGTGGAATAGCAATGCTCGGCTGGCAGGACAATCGCCCTTTGACGGAGGTGCTTGCGGCGAAAGACGCCGCGAAGATTACCAAAGCACTGGGGTATGAGACCTGCGGCGAGCTCTTAGCTCACTATCCGCGAGACTATATCCGCCACAACAAGGACGTCGGCCTAGGAGACGCTGCGGAGGGCGATATTGTCACGGTTACCGGAACCATTACCGGATTCACCCGCCATGACTCGGGCAAGACCACCATCATCAATGTGCAGCTCGATGGCAGCATCATTGCGACGTTCTTTAATGCCAATTACGTGATGCGGATGTTGCACCGCGGACAGCGCGTCATGATGAGCGGCAAGCTTAAGTTCTTTCGCAACCAGCCGCAGTTGCAGCAGCCGGACTTTGTAGAGATTGATGCTTTCGGCCGCCCCGATGGCGAACTGGATAATTACCGCCAGCCTGCAGCCGAATCTGGCAAGAAGCACCGCCCAAAGGCCACCGGCTCGCTGCGGAACCTGTCGCAGTTTGGCAGGCTCGACCAACTCCTCTTGGAACGCGAATGGATACCGGTGTACCCGGCGACGTCCAAGGTGACCTCGTGGTACATCATGGGCGCCATCCACTACGTCCTGTCCAAGACTCCGCCGATTGAGGAACCGCTGGATTATCAGATGATCATCAGCCTCGATAAGGCAGTGCGGGAAATCCATGAGCCTGGGGAAGCAGGCCCGTACCGTGCGATTCAGAGGCTGAAGTACGACGAGGCTTTGTCTATTGGCCTGGTGATGGCCTTGCGCCAGCGAGATGCCGAAGCCCGCACCGCTTCTACCATGCCGGCATCCTTAGGCGGCTATCGCGAAGAACTGCTGAGCCATCTGCCCTTTGATCTGACTGAAGGGCAGCGTCGGGTCATTAGCGAGATTGAAGACGATCTGGCTCGTCCTCTGCCCATGATGAGATTGCTGCAAGGCGAGGTCGGCTCGGGCAAAACCATGGTGGCTACCTGCGCAATGCTGCAGGCTGTAGACGCAGGAACGCAGGCCGCACTGTTGGCGCCTACGGAAGTGCTCGCCTCCCAACACGCTGCCTCCATTGGGACCTCGGTACCCGAAGGGGTCAAGGTGGTACTCCTGACCGGCTCCATGCGTACGGCGGACAAGCGGCAGGCTTTATTGGATATTGTTTCCGGCGACGCAGACATCATCATTGGAACCCATGCGATTATCCAAGACACCGTGGAGTTCTTTAACTTGGGATTGGTCGTCGTAGATGAGCAACACCGGTTCGGTGTAGAGCAGCGCGATAGCCTGCGGTTAAAGGCACGTAAAGGCCTTAGCCCCCACGTGCTGGTGATGACAGCAACACCGATTCCGCGCACCATTGCGATGACCGTCTTTGGCGACCTCGCCGTATCAACGCTGACCGAGCTGCCCGGTGGTCGCAAACCTATTCAGTCAGCAGTGGTGGCCGAGTGGCGGCTGACCTGGGTGCTACGCGCACTCGAGCGCATACGCGAGGAGGTTGCCCACGGACATCAGGCCTATATCGTCTGCCCGCGCATTGAAGGCAAAGGCGGAGTGCTAGAGCTTGCACAGCAGTTAGAAAACGGTCCCTTCAAGGGACTGCGGGTCGCCATCTTGCATGGGAAGATGCCCAATAAAGACGAGGTAATGACGTCATTTGCCAGGGGAGAGATCGATATCCTGGTCTCTACCACGGTCATTGAGGTGGGCGTGGATGTTCCCAATGCCACGGTAATGCTCATTCGCGAGTCCGAGCATTTCGGCGTTTCCCAGCTACACCAGTTGCGTGGGCGTGTGGGACGAGGCGGTAATGCCTCCGTCTGCCTTTTGCATACGACGGCAGCCGATAACACTCCGTCCTTCCGTCGTATCACTCAGATCGCCCAAACGTCCTCGGGTTTTGAACTGGCCGAGCTTGATTTGCGCCAGCGGCAAGAGGGCGACATCTTGGGCACCATGCAGTCCGGAACGCACCGCACACTGCGGCTACTGAACTTGGCGGATGACCAAGAAATTGTGGAGCGCACCCACACGGATGCGCGCGCCATGGTGTTGCGCAATCCCGAATTGGCTGAGAAACTCACGCGCAATTTGAGCGAAAGCGAACAGGAATACTTGGAGAAGAACTAAGACGGGTTAACCTAGAAGCATGAAAATTTACGCCCCCTTCGCGGGCATCGTCCGCTGCCATGTGAATGTGGGAGACACTGTTGATACCGGAGTACCGCTTGCGACCGTTGAAGCCACGAAGCTTGAGGCTCCCGTAGAAAGTCCGGGACCAGGAAAGGTCCACCGTATCGTGGTCTCTGACTTTAGTGATGTGGTGGGCGGAGACCTTTTGATGGAGATTGGAGAAGCATAAATGACGCGCATTATTGCCGGCGAAGCCCGCGGCCGCACCATCAAAGTGCCCGCAGAAGGAACTCGGCCTACCGCAGATCGCGCCCGCGAAGGGCTGTTTTCATCCCTCACTGCACGGTGGGGCTTTGCTGGATCTTCAGTGCTCGATCTTTTTGCTGGCTCTGGTGCCCTGGGCCTAGAGGCGGCGAGCCGTGGAGCAGATGAAGCAGTACTGGTGGAATCTTCGGCCGATGCGGTGAAAATCATCCGGCACAACATGGGCGTCGTCAAGCATCCCGGCGTGCGCGTGCAAGAGATGAAGGTAGGCACCTACCTGGCTAGTGCCCCGCGCAAACACTTTGACCTGGTGCTGGCGGACCCGCCGTACGCATTCGACGAGGTGGATGAACTCATTGCTGCCATCGAACCGGTGCTTACCGACCGCGCAATGGTAGTAATTGAGCGCCACGTCGATTCCGCGGATACTGTGTGGCCTGCTGGTTTTGAGCCCACCGGCCAGAAGCTGAAGAAGCGCACCTTTGGCATCGCCCGCATGGATATGGCGGTTTATACCCGCCCCGGCAGCGAGGACGCCGAAGGCTAAACCCCTGAACAGAAAGCGAAAGTAGCATGACTAAGGCCGTCTGCCCTGGATCCTTCGACCCCGTTACCTTAGGTCACGTCGATATCATCAACCGCGCTAACCAAATGTTTGATGAGGTTACCGTGTTGGTAACCGGTAACCCTGACAAGCCCTCAGGGCTTTTTAGCGTGGAGGAACGCATGGAACTTATCCGCCAGAGCGTGGATTCTTCCATCAAGGTGGATTATTGCTCCGGGCTGTTGGTGGACTACACCACGGAGCATGGGGCAGACGTCCTAGTGAAGGGACTGCGTAGCTCTCTCGATTATGAATATGAGCTGCCTATGGCGCAGATGAATCGGCGCCTTTCGGGAATCGATACTGTCTTCCTACTCACGGACGAGAAGTACGGCTATATTAGTTCCTCGCTGTGTAAGCAGGTAGCAAAGTTCGGCGGCGACGTAACGGGTATGTTCCCCGAATCCGTAGGTCGTGCGGTAAAGGAGAAATACCGGCAGTGAGCCTCGCACTGGTTATTTTCCTCGTCGTTGTCGTTGGTTCGACACTGCAACGGGTATCCGGAATGGGGCTCGGCCTCATCGGCGGCCCCATCCTCATGCTCATTATGGGGCCGGTCGAAGGAATCCTCGTAATTAACGTTCTGGCCTGCATAAATGCGATTCTGACCACCTATTCCGTGCGTGAGAATGTGAGCTGGAAGAAGTTCGGTCTGATAGCACCAGTCATGGTGATTGGTTCCTTGGCCGCGGCGCTGCTCATTAGGCGCATGGACACGGCAGGGCTCATGATCGTGGTGGGCGCTGCGCTTCTGGCCGCATTGGCCGTAGTGACATTTGGAAGGAAGTTTGTCCCGCCGATGGAGGGCAAAGGCCCTGCCATCTCCGCCGGTATTCTCGGCGGCTTTACCAACACCTTGGCCGGCGTGGCCGGCCCGGTTATTACCGTCTACGCCCAAGCGGCAAAGTGGCCCCAACATGTCTACGCCGCCACGCTGCAGCCCATTTTTGTTGTAGGCGGATTCTTTTCCGTGATGACCAAGACGCTCACAGGTGCGGCCCACTTTGATGGCTTGCCTTGGGTGATGTGGCCCGCCGGAGTCTTAGGTATGTTCGTCGGCATTTGGGCCGGCACCCGGATTGCCCAGCGTGTTCCGCGAGAAAAGGCCCGCGTGCTCTCACTAAGCGTTGCCGGGTTGGGCGCGGCCAGCGCACTGATTCGGGGTATTTTGACGCTTTCGTAGACGAGTCAGCCACGGCAAAGCCCGCCGGTCCTCTTCGCGGAAGAGGGCGGCGGGCTGAAGGCACTCAGCGGAGTGCTGCGGGAATTAGAGTAGCGACGCCAAAAAGTCCTTGGTGCGTGGCTGTTGCGGGTTATCCAGCACCTCAGCTGGGCTGCCGGACTCGATAACTACGCCGCCATCCATGAAGAAGACCTTATCGGCTACCTCGCGCGCAAAACCCATCTCGTGGGTGACGACGAGCATGGTCATGCCTTCAGCTGCGAGGTCCTTCATAACGCGCAGCACTTCGCCGACGAGCTCGGGGTCGAGGGCGGACGTAGGTTCGTCGAAAAGCATAAGCTTAGGATCCATAGCCACTGCACGAGCGATGGCCACGCGCTGCTGCTGGCCGCCGGAGAGCTGTACCGGGTAGTTATTGGCCTTGGACGCCAAGCCAACGTCCTCCAACAGCTCCATAGCGCGGGCGCGGGCGGTCTCTTCCGGAATCTTTTTCACCTGCACCGGTGCCTCGATGATGTTTTCAATCACCGTGCGGTGGGGGAAGAGGTTGAAAGACTGAAAGACCATTCCGATATCGGAGCGCTGTTCTGCGGCTTCCTTCTCGCTGATCTCATAAAGGGTGCCGTTCTTTTCGCGGTAGCCAATCAGCTCGCCGTCGACGTAGAGGCGGCCCGCCGTCGCCTTATCAAGGTGATTGACGCAGCGCAGGAAGGTGGACTTGCCGGAGCCCGAGGGGCCTAGTAGGCAGGCCACTTCGCCGGGCTGGACCTCAAGGTCAATGCCTTTGAGGACCTCGAGCTGTCCGAAGGACTTATGGACGTTCTGGGCGGAAATCATGGGAGTAGCCATTAGTTTTTAGCCTCCGAAATCACGGATACGTTGCGGGGGATGGTTCCTTCAGCGTCTGCCAGCGCAGCAAGTTGGCGGCCGGTGAGCTCGCGGGTTGCACCGCGCTCAAAGCGGCGCTCCAGGAAGTACTGACCCACCATCAGAAGGGAAGTAACCACGAGGTACCAGGATGCTGCGACCAGCAGCAATGGGATGGGCTGGAAGAGGGCGGCGGAAATATCCGTGGAACGGCCGAAGATTTCCTCGGTATAAGGAATGGCCACCACGAGGGAAGAGGTCTTGAGCAAGGAAATAAACTCATTGCCTGTGGGCGGAATGATAATGCGCATGGCCTGCGGAAGGACGGTGCGGCGCATGGTCATCCACCAGGACATGCCCAGTGCCTTGGACGCTTCCTTCTGGCCCTCAGGAACGGAGGTGATGCCGGAGCGCACGATTTCGGCCATATAGGCAGCTTCATTAAGCCCCAGGCCCATCACCGCAAGGAAGAAAGCGTTGGTGAGGATCGTCTGCAAAGATACCTCGGTAAAGCCCAGGTTGATGGACTGATAGATGGCGGAGAGCAGGCCCCAGAACACCAGCTGCACATAGATCGGCGTGCCGCGGAAGACCCAGAGGAAAATCCAGGAGACGCTGCGCAGCACCGGGTTCGGGGACATGCGCATAACCGCAAGGATGGCACCACCCACAACGCCGATGATCATTGACAAAATGGTGATGGCAATGGTGTGCAGGGAGGCAAGCGCAATGCGCTTATCAAAGAGATACTGGAAGTAGGTGTCCCAGCCAAAAGCCTCGTTGCGGGCGGAGACGATGATGAACCACACGCCGAGCACGATGAGCAGGCCGGCGAATACCCAGCGCCACGGGTGGCGTAGAGGACGCGCCTCGATCTTGGCGGGCTTTTCCTTAGGCTCTGCCGTAGCTGGCGTCGCCGCATTTTCATTAACCATTGATCGGCCTTTCATTAATCATTGCCTGGTCTATTAAGCCATCCTCGATGCCCCAACGGGACAAAATTTCTGCATACTCACCGGTTTCGATGAGGTGCTGCAGTGCCGCGGCAGAGGCCTTGCCCAGATCGGAATCCTTGGGTACGGCAAAGCCATAGGGCGATGCTTGGAACATATCGCCTACCTGTCGCATCTTTCCTTCGGAGCGATTGACCGCCCACGCCGTAACTGGGGAGTCTGCGGACAGGGCATCTGCGCGTCCCATAAGTACCGCCAGCGCGGCGTTGTCACCGGTGTCATAAGACAAGACTGTGAGATCGCCGTTGCACGCATCCTTCTTGGGCCGCACATCGTCGGTTTCAGATACCGTGGTGCGCTGCACCGCAACGGTCAAGCCGCAAGGATTATCCGGATCAACCTTCTTAGGTCCATTTACTCGTTCGGCCCACTGGATGCCGGCGTAGAGGTGATCTACAAAGTCGAATTCATTGCGGCGCTCGGGGTTATCCGTGAATCCGGATGCGCCCATATCAATCTGGCCCGATTGCACGGCGGGCAGGATCATGGAGAAGTCCTGTTCCACGGGCTGGAAATCGAGTCCCAAGACGCCGGCAACGGCGTGCGCAAGATCGAGTTCAACGCCCTGGAGCGCCCCGTGGGAATCCTTAAGCTGAAATGGGGCATAGGGTGGGTTAGTTCCGGCAGTGAGGACGCCATCGTTGTCGTCATACATGGCGGCAATTTCCGGCACCATTGCGGAATGGGGTTCTTCCCAGCCGTCCGGAGTGGAATCTTCCTCGTTGGTGACGCAGGCGCCTAGGCTCAGCGTGGGGACGAGGACCGCGGCGATAGTTGCGCGGCGAGAAAACGAGCGCGGCATTATTTTTGCGCCGTCCTTTCATCCATAGCGCGGGCCTTCTTCATATCTACGAAGATGAAGGCGGAGACGATGAGTGCACCGAGGATGAACATGCCGATGATGATGCCGCTAGAGGCATCTTGGTCAGCTCCCCAGGGCCACAGTGCGCGCAGAGAACCGAGCATGAAACCTGCCATAGCCATCAGCGTAGGGGCGCGGTGATGATCCAGCAGGAAGTTCAACACCTTGATAAACGCCGCAAGACCACACAGGGCACCCAGCGCGAAGACGGCGATAGTGCCTAGGTCACGATCTGAAACGGCGCCAATGATGGGCTGGTAGAGGCCCATGGTCAGCAGGATGAGCGAGCCGGAAATGCCTGGCAGGATGAGTGCACATACCGCGATGGCGGCGGCGAAGAAGACCACAATAAGGCTGGGGTTCTCGTGCGGTTCGGAGGTGAATCCGGTGATAAAGAAGATGGCAATCGTGGCAACGACGAACGCGATGATGGAGGAGGGGCGTAGCCGTTCCTGCTTGGAGAGCATGGATAGCGGTACAAAAATGGACACAGCAACCATGCCCAAAAAGAGCGCTCCGGAAGCCGATACGTGATTTTCCACGAAGTTAGAAAGCACGGTGGACATCCCGAAGACGGCGATGAACATGCCGATCGATACGGAGATGAGGAAGCTCCATTCCACCTTCTTGAAGCGGCCGGAGATGAGATCGTTGGCGTTGTGGACTGCGCGTTCATAAATGCCCGCGATGAGCGCCACGGTGCCACCGGAGATGCCCGGTACGAGCTCGGCCATGCCGATGAGGGCGCCGCGGATAGCGTTCAAAATGTACTGCATAAAATAAAAATCTACCTGGGAGGGGGCTGGTGCGGAGGGCGACTGGCCTAGCTAGGCAGCAGAAAAGTGCCGAAGTGGGAGGCTAGGCGAACCGCTGTGAATCGTAATGCATATCTTTCATTAGAGGGCGGTGATCTACCTACCGCGGTAGGGGAGGGTCTTCTCCCTAACCGTAGAGGTAAAACCGCATTCATGAATATTCTGTCAGTTTAATGCACCCCAATGCAACTATGCAGTTTGGGGCAGGATATACGGACTTGGCCACAGGGGGGGTGTTCCTATATAGGTTGTCAACCTCGCGGGTGGAGAAATCGGGGGCGGATTCTCTCTACGGGGTTGTTTGGTCGTGTGGTTTTCGGGCATGCCTGCTAGCCGACTGGGTTTTCCCAGTCGGCTGTTTCGTTCTTGGTGTTTAGGCTGCGATTCCTTCCTGTTGTAAGGCGGGATCGCGGTAGCGCTCGTGGTTGCGCATCATGGCGTAGAGGACGTTGAGCCGTCTGCGGGCTAGTGCCACTACTGCGGCGTTGTGTCTCTTGCCATCACGGCGCTTTCGTTCATAGAATTGCCGGGAACGCTCGTGGAATCTGATGGATGCAAAAGATGATTGCCATAGGGCGTTCTTTAATTTTTTATTGCCGGCACGGTTCAGTGAGTTCGACATGATCGAGGTTCCGGACTGATTCGTTCGGGGCGACAAACCAGCGTAAGAGGCCAAGTGCCCAGCTGACGGAAAGTCGGACATGTCGCCCGCGGTCATGAGAATTTGTGCTGCCGTCTTTGGTCCGATTCCTGGCATGGATAGCAGGATTTGAGTGTGGGGGATGTCGTTGATGAGCTCGATGACTTCTTGCTCGATTTGTTTGCGATGTTCGAGTTTTAAGAGTGCGTCTTTCGCCGACATTGCTATGCCCATTTCGGCATAGTGCGCACCTGCAATGGTGACTGTTTGCTCAGAGATAGCAGCGAATATGGCATCGAGGACAGGTTCGGGATTGCGTGCCTTATAGCGTCGAGCAAAGGCAGCTGCCTTGGCCTTACCTAGGCGCTTTACCTTGGTCGGTCCACCGTAGCGCGCAAGTAGGTGCAGAACCCACTTGCGGTGGATTATCTGACCGCGAAGGGCCTGTTCGAATTGCGGGTAGCAGCCTACTAGTGCACTTCGAATCTGATTGATGAGCCTGGTGTAGGACCGCGCTAAGTCTTCGTCGATACCGTTGAGGACCTTCAACTGGAGGAAAGCTTCTTCGACACGGTCGACGCTGCGGAGGGACTCCGGAAGGTTCTTTGCAGCGTGGGCAATGATATAGGCGTCCCGGATATCAGTTTTGGCATTGCCAGCGTGGATGCGTGAGAGTTGACGCATAGCCAAACCGGGAAGGTAGCGCACGTCGATTCCGATATCTTGAGCAACTGCGACAGTTAGTCGACCAATGTTATTTGGCTGGTCCACGACGACAAGGACTTTGTGGTCGTGTGCGCTGAACGTTGAAAACAGTGTGCGCAGGGATTTTTCGTTTTGGTTGATGCGCTTAGATAGCACCTGGGTGCCGTCGATATCTAAGAGGCAAGCGTGGTGAAAATATTTACCGACGTCCATGCCGATGACATAGTCGTAGGTCATGCTAGACCTCCTAGCGAATTGAATGAGTATGGGACTTATTTCATCGCTGGTGGTCGGACATACTTCACGCTGGCATCCACATTACTTTGAGACTTCGCACATTCTGTGCGGGTCAGGTTCCTATTAGCAGTCTGGAGTATGTCACTGCCTTCGGTGGCATCACCCCCCGGATCATTTTCAGACAGGGACGAAAACAAGCCATACCGAAGCCAGCGACTAGTTCCACTGCCACAAGGCAGAAGGAACGCAGATAAACATAACCTGCCCCAGCATGGGGCTAGGAGTACTAATCCTGGGCCCCTTCAAGCGGAACTGCCAACAACGTAATGGGGATAGTCCACACAGAGGAAACCATAAGTTTCCCATTATTCAGTCTCCTGTTTACGCGGGCTTCAACTAGCTGAAAGCTTCACGTCCTAGAATCCCTTGCGTATTCCCGCCATCTTCCCTGAGCAAGCATTCCTTTCCAGTCTTAAAGGACTCTCTATGAAAAATCGTTTCGTCCTGCCCGCGCTAACTGCAACCGCGGTGGTGGGAAACCTCGTTGTTGTACCGGCCGCAAGTGCTGCGGAGTCTGGGGCCGAGGGGGCGTCGCCAAGCGAGGGCTCTCGTTTCAGCATCGGCGTCTTACCGGATACCCAGTTCTATTCGCGCTATTCCACCCCGGAGACGGGCAACTTGGCCCAAGCTCGCTACGGAAGCGAACCCTACTTGGCCCAAACTCAATGGTTGGTAGACCACCAAGACGAGCTGAACATGGACTTCGTCACCCACCTGGGCGACGTTGTAGACCAGTGGAACGTGGAGGGCGAATGGCAGGTAGCCGATAAGGCCATGCAGGTCCTCGACGATTCTGACCTGAACTACTCCATCCTTCCCGGCAATCACGACATGGACGTCGAGGGTGCGTCGGCTCACCCTTATGACAAGTGGTTTAGTGCCGATCGTGCCAAGGCCGCTAATCCGGAGACCTTCCAAGAGCGCTACACTGCGGTCAATAATGACTCCGAGGCTCATGTGTTTGAAGCCGAGGGCCAGAAGTACCTCAACCTTGCGCTGGGCTGGCGCGCCAATGAAAAAGCTCTGGAGTGGGCGCAAGGCATCATTGATCAGCACCCAGACCTTCCGGTCATTGTGACCACCCATGAGGCCCTCAATATCGATGGCGAGGGCAACGTTTTCTATTCCGATGACTATGGCAAGGGCCTGTGGGATACGTTCATCAAGCGCAACGACCAGATTTTTCTGGTGATGGGCGGCCACCACCACGGTGCGGGCTACCGCGTGGATAAGAACGATGCCGGTCACGATGTCGTTTCCATCTTGCAGGACTATCAAATGGCTTACCAGGGCGGAAATGGTCTGCTGGGAGTGCTCGAGTTCGACCTTTCCGGCAAGCAGCTGGAGATGACCGCGCTCTCTCCGTGGGTGGCGCAGAAGCCGCACGAGGAGCTGACGCAGTTCGACAAGCTCACCCTGGATGGTAAGGGCGATAGCTACGCCATTCCGTTCGACTTTGAGCAGCGCTTTTCCTCCTTCTCCCCGGATTTCACCGTGGGTGAGGGCCACCAGCCGGATCTAGCGCAGCGTGCGCGCGACATCGCCGCGGAAGGCTATAGGCCCTATACCATCGCGGAGGATGAGCTGCCCAAGGGTGCGGATGACTTTGCCAAGAACGACCACACCGTATTTCATTGGCGCCCGGGCCAGGCCCAGGACAAGGACGGCCATGCGCTTGCCGACGGCGCCCCTGCCGGCCGTGGCACCACCATCCCCGATATTGCCAGCGATTCCGGCAGCGACCTGCATCGTTCTGGCGCCATGCTAGGTGATCGGGTGACCTATAGCTCCGATCACCACCCGCTGTCCTCTGATTCCGGCTCGCTCTTCTGGTCTGACCCAGCGGGCAAGGTTGGCAATGCCGAGTTCCGCACCGACAAGGGCGCGGCGGCTAATAACGTGGATACCACCAAGGGGTACACCTTCGAATCCTTCGTCAAGATTCCAAAGGACTTCAATGGTGCCCAGCATGGCTGGGGAAGTGCGCTTAGCCGCGACTCTGCCATCAACAAGCTGGTGGACGGCTCTGAAGACACGGATCCCACCGTCATGTTTGGCATCTCTAACCTGCGCGAGCTGCGCTGGTGGGCGGAGCCCAAGCAGGGAAGCGGTTCTACCGTATGGTCCCACGAGGTGCCCAAGGACGAGTGGATGCACATCGCCGTGCTCAATGATCCGGAGCGCGATAGCGTGGAGATGTTCATCAACGGCGCACCCATCTTGCGCAATGCCGTAGGCGCCGAAGGCCTTCTCCCGCGCGACCTGCAGTGGGTTATGGGCGGCGGCTTTGATAACCAGCGCCCGCAGGACCCGTGGTACGGCTGGATCGGCGAGACCCGCCTGACCCAGGGTGTTCTGGGCAAGGACGAATGGCTTACCGCCCGTGCACACGGGGACGGCAATCCGGCCGATACTACGCAGCCAGCCGCGGGCAGCTCCGCATCGAGCAGCGACGCGAGCTCCAAGCCCGCCGTCTTGGGAGCACTCCTCGGCATCGCGGGCATTGCCGGCCTCATCGGCTTAGCTTTGCCGCAGCTGAAGGCCTCGATCCCGCAAATCAACGCGCTCCTGCGCAAGTACCACCTGCCAACGCTGCCTGAACTGGGCTAAAGCAAAGGCCTCGGTTTCCCTGACTTAGTGGAAACCGAGGCCTTATCTCGTTGTGCCCCTGGTGAGACTCGAACTCACACTGGACGGGTTTTGAATCCGTTGCCTCTGCCAATTGGGCTACAGGGGCGCACAGTGTAAAGGCGGACTGCCTTTGACTGTGAAATAGTAGCGCAGGCACTAGGCGAATTCCTAATTGGGTAGTGTCAGCGGGGGAATGCCCACGTCATCCACAAAATCTGCACCGGGGTGTTCGGATGTCGGTGTGCTTCTCTAGGATGGGGCAGGTGACTACTAATCAGCCTCGACTTCTGCTCATTGACGGCCACTCTATGGCCTTTCGTGCCTTCTATGCCCTGCCGGTGGATAATTTCTCCACCTCAGGAGGCCAGCACACCAATGCCGTGTATGGCTTCTTATCGATGCTCTCTAATATCGTGGCGGAAGAGACCCCCGACGCCATTGCGGTGGCATTCGACGTGGGACGCAAGACCTTCCGCACTGAGATGTTCCCGGATTACAAGGCCCAGCGCGAGGCCGCGCCGGAGGAATTTAAGGGTCAGGTAGACCTCATTCGCGAGGTGCTCGAGGTACTGGGAATTACCACCCTGTCCCGGGAGAATTTCGAGGCTGATGACATTCTGGCCACTCTCGCAACCGAGGCACAGGACTATGAGACCCTCATCGTCACTGGCGACCGTGACTACCTGCAGTTAGTTAATGAGTCCACGACGGTGCTCTATCCCATGAAGGGCGTATCCACGCTCCACCGCTTTACCCCCGCCGCAGTAGAGGAGAAGTACGGTCTCACCCCCGCGCAGTACCCGGACTTTGCCGCGTTGCGCGGCGATCCTTCCGATAATTTGCCGGGCATCCCCAAGGTGGGCGAGAAGACGGCCACCAAGTGGATAGTCAAGTATGGAGACTTGGCATCCTTGGTCGAGCACGCAGAGGAAATTAAGGGCGTGGTGGGCAATAACTTCCGCGAGCGCATCGAGCAGGTGCAGATGAACCGCAAGCTCACCCAGATGATTACGGACATGGACCTAGAGGTCGGTCCAAATGACTTGGCCTTTAAGGAAGCCAAGGTCGCCGACGTCGCCGCCAAGTTCGATGACCTAGAGTTCGGTACCAACCTGCGCGATCGCGTACTCGCCGCCATTCCCAATGATGGCGCTGAGGCAGCCGAGCAGACCGAGGAGGTCCAAGAGCTCGAGACAGTCATCGATGATGAGCCACTGTCCCAGTGGCTGCCTGGCCGCGAGCACGTTGCGGTGTATGTCCAAGGCGAGGGAAACCCGGGACAGGGCGATGCGTCTGCGATTGCTTTCGTGGACCAGGAACGCCATGGCCTGCAAGTGGAGCTGGGCGATCTTTCAGCCGAGGACGATAAGGCCCTGGCTCAGTGGTTAGCATCTGATACGCCGAAGTATTTCCACGAGGCAAAGGCGGCCTTCCATATGCTCGCCGGCCGCGGTATTGAGCTTGCCGGCATCGCCCATGACACGGCCCTTGCTGCCTACCTGCTTCGCCCTGGTCAGCGCACTTACGCGCTTGCCGACGTCTACCAGCGCCACCTCCAAAAGACCCTCGGCGCCGCCACGGAGCAGCTTTCATTGCTGGATGATTCCTCCCTGGTTGACCAAGCTGCGGCAATTATGGAGCTGGCAGAGCGGCTCACTGCGGAGCTGCAGGAGATTGATTCCTTCGAGCTCTATACCGACCTTGAGTTGCCGCTGGTAACCATCCTGGCGCGCATGGAGGCTACCGGTATTGCCGTTGACGTTGACATTCTCGAAACACAAAAGGATGCCTTTGTAGAGCAGGTTGCCGAACAAGAGCGCGCCGCCCGCGAGCTTGCCGGCGATGACAAACTCAACCTCAACTCGCCGAAGCAGCTGCAAACCGTGCTCTTTGAGACCTTCGAGCTGCCCAAGACTAAGAAGACGAAGACGGGCTATTCCACCGCGGCCAAGGAGATTGAACAGCTCGCGGCTAAGAACCCTCACCCTTTCCTCGATCACCTCTTGGCACACCGCGAGTACCAGAAGATGAAGACCACCTTGGAAGGTCTCATCAAAACCGTGCAGCCTGACGGCCGCATTCACACCACGTTTAACCAAACCGTGGCCTCTACCGGCCGCTTGTCGTCCACCGAACCCAACCTGCAAAACATCCCCGTGCGCACCGAAGCAGGCCGCCAGATCCGTTCTGCCTTCATCGTGGGCGATGGCTTCGATGAACTCATGACTGCGGACTACTCGCAGATTGAGATGCGTGTCATGGCGCACCTCTCCGCCGATCCAGGCCTCATCGAGGCCTACAAGGAAGGCGAAGACCTGCACAACTATGTTGGCTCTCGAGTCTTTGACGTTCCCGTTGACCAGGTGACACCCGAGCTGCGCCGCCGAGTCAAGGCCATGTCTTACGGGTTGGTCTACGGGCTGTCTGCCTTTGGTCTATCCCAGCAATTGGGCATTCCGGCAGGGGAAGCAAAGTCCATTATGGAAAGCTACTTCGAGCGCTTTGGCGGCGTGAAGAAGTACCTCGATGAAGTCGTGGTCCAAGCCCGCAAGGATGGTTACACGGCAACGCTCTTCGGCCGTCGCCGCTACTTGCCAGAGCTAAACTCCGATAACCGCCTAGCACGCGAGAACGCGGAGCGCGCTGCGCTTAATGCACCGATTCAGGGCACTGCCGCTGACATTATTAAGGTGGCGATGATTCGCGTAGACCGCGCACTGCAAGGGATGAAGTCTCGCGTGCTGCTTCAGGTACACGATGAATTGGTGGTCGAAGTCGCCCCCGGTGAGGCGGACGAAGTTCGAGAGATTCTCGAGCGCGAGATGGACTCAGCGATCGAGCTGAACGTGCCGCTAGAGGTCTCCGCCGGAGCCGGCAAGGATTGGGATGCCGCAGCCCACTAGCTCGGTTACATTCTCCCGCCGGGAAAAGGCGCGCTTGAGGCTCGCCTCGCAAGGCCTAACCATGAGGCGGTGGGAGAGTGCTGAGGAGACAGCCCGCGCCTTCGGCGTCATGCAAGGCCAAGACTTGCATTCGGTGCGCCGGTCACTGGCCTTGCGGGCGAAAGACCATTCAGATGCTGGAAACATTGTGCGTGGGTATCCCATGCGCAATACGCTTTTCGCGGCTTCTATCAAGGACATAGGCTGGATAACCGAACTCTGCGCGAAGGGGCGCAAGGGTGATACCGAGCTGCGAGCAGGGGTAACCAAGCTCATTGACAATCCGCTTTCGCGCGCCGAGCTCAAGGAGCGGGCTGCAACAGCGTTGCCCGACGTACCCTTTTGGCATGTTGTGCGTGTAGCAATGGAAAGCGGTCACGCCGTCTATTCAGGAGCCGATCAGCTCATCACACCGGTGGATCTGCCGGGGCTAGAGGAGACCTTCAACGGCGATAAAGTCGCGGCGACCGCGGAGCTGATGACTCGGTACTTCCGAACGCACGGTCCCGCAACATTGCACGACTTTGCCTGGTGGGCAAAGCTCCCACAAAGACTGATACGGCCCGCAGCCGAAAACCTCGCGCCGGACATCATGCGCTGCGGCGAAGTTTCCCAGGACCTTGTGTCGGCTGAGATAGTGGAAATGGCCGAAGCGCGAAAGAAGCAATCGGTATTGCTGCTGGGAGCATTTGACGAGTACATCTTGGGTTATCAAGACCGTCTTTTTGCGATGACGAAGGAAGTCCACGAGGTACTTGTTCCTGGAAACCGCGGGGTATTTCGCCGCGCCATCGTGGTGGAAGGACAGGTCCGTGGAACGTGGAATAAGCAAACCATCGAGGACTTGGGCATGCCCGGCTATGCAATGCGGAAAGTTCAAAAGTTGTGGCGGGATGCGCACTAAGTTTTTTAGGTAGCCTTTTCTGTGCGGAAAAAGTTATGAGTGTAAGTCGAAAAACTAAGAAGGGAATTGCCGAGCCGTGGCGTTAGAAGAGAAGACGAATAGGTGGACCCTCCGCGTCTTTGAAAGCCTTTGGGCCATTCAAGTAACCTTTCCTGCCACCGATATTGCTGACTTCGGGCTCGAACGGTATCTTGCAGAATATAGGGTGAGTGTAATCGGGTACGGAATTTTGGCGGTGTCGTATGTTGTGGCCGCCATGACCATCGCCCGCGTCGCACCCAACCCGAAGGTCAGGAGGCTAACGGCCGCCGCGGTGATGGTGGTAGCTACGGCACTAGCATTCCTCTTCCCATCTTCCTGGATGTTCGCTGTCCTGGTAGTCCTTGCGCTCCTGTATTACTTGGTGCCGCGAAAAGAAGGCGTGTCCGTCTGAGATCGGCGCTCGACTAGGCAATTGGCCAGCATGTCAAACGGTGTTTGACCGAAGGCGAGGACACTCACGCTTAGGACGCCGAGTAACAACGGCACAATAAACGGCACTCCCGTCAGTGTGAGCATAGAAAGTAACAGCCAGGAATTGCGCAAGCAGGCCGCGCGCACACCGGGGTGGGGAGCGATGATCTCCAGCTTGAGCGACCATTTTCCTAGCGAAGTGGCCTTAGTGGCCTCGGCCCATACGCGGTAGGCATAAAAAACTAGGGCGAGGGCCACAGCGTTGTAAATCTCGAGGGCTTGGCCGGTTAAGGGGGCGTCGGCAAGTGCATTGATTGCCCATCGCGCCACAACGATCACGGCTGCTGCCAGGAAGGCGTCGATCCACCATGCGAGGCCGCGACGCAAGAGAAGGCCAATTCGATCCAGAATCATGCCCATAGGTTAGCGGCAATTCCGGCAGACGAAAATAATCGTGCCGGGGAAGATTTCGCCGCGCTCCGGCGACCATTGGCCCCACGTAGTGGTGAGATCCCTAGGCCATTCGGGCTCGATGATGTCCTCGATTAGGAACGGGCCTTCGCCCTGTAAAGCCTGAAACCAATCCGCGATAGTGCGATGAAATTCCGCATAGGTCAGGTTGCCATCGCGGTCTTGCTCCAGATAAGCGCGATCGAAATAGCTGATATCGGCCGTCAGATCGGTGGGATCATCAGGGAATATCCAGCGCATGGGGTGGTTGGCCGAGAGTACGAACCGACCGCCAGGTTTGAGGACACGGGAGACTTCACTTAGGGCTAAATCAAGGTTGGCAAGAAAAGGGAAGGCGCCGAACGCCGAGAAGGCTGCGTCGAAAGAGCCCGTCGCGTAGGGCAGTGAGAGTGCATCGGCCTGGGTTAAGGGGAGCCCGGGTCCAGCGTGGTTGAGCATGCCGCGGGAGATATCGAAGCCAGTGGCGAAGTGCGCGCGTGTCTGGAGCCATTCGGTACACGGGGCGGAGCCGCAGCCAATTTCGAGTACGGAGGAAGCCGAGACGTCGCCTAGCAAGTGTGCTTGGTCTTCGTGGAGCATTTCTGGGCACCAGTAAAAGGAAGAAAGATAGTCGGGGTGCTCGGCGTGGTAATTGGCGGCGTCGCTATCCCAGTAGGCCTGGTTTGCGTGCGAGGGGGAAGTCACGGTGGGAGAAATTCCTTTGCGAAATAGTTGGTCCGTGTATTTGCCCTTTTAGCTGGACAGATGTAGTGTTGGACGGGCGTGTCTATGCCACGGGTTGTTCTAAGTCCCTGTAGGAAGGCTTTAAGCAATCACGAGGCGGGATCGAATATTCCTCTTTTTAGCTGCATTTGCGCAGCTTAGCAAGCTTTTTTCGAGAGACGCGCAGTTGTCCAATTTCGATTTCCTACATTTATTCGGAGCATTTTTTCAATATGCCATCTTCTAACACCCCGCAGGTTGCGATTAACGATATCGGAACCGCAGAGGACTTCCTCGCAGCTGTAGACGCCACCATCAAGTACTTCAACGATGGTGACATTGTCGAGGGTACCGTCGTCAAGGTTGACCACGACGAGGTACTGCTGGACATCGGATACAAGACCGAAGGCGTTATCCCTTCCCGCGAGCTGTCCATCAAGCACGACGTCAACCCGGACGAGGTTGTTGAGGTCGGCGATGAGGTTGACGCACTTGTTCTCACCAAGGAGGACAAGGAAGGTCGCCTGATCCTGTCCAAGAAGCGTGCACAGTACGAGCGCGCATGGGGCGCCATCGAGGAGCTGCAGGCCAAGGAAGAGCCTGTTACCGGTACCGTTATCGAGGTTGTCAAGGGCGGCCTCATCCTGGATATCGGCCTGCGTGGCTTCCTGCCTGCATCTCTGGTTGAGATGCGTCGCGTCCGTGACCTGGAGCCGTACATCGGCCAGGAGCTGGAAGCAAAGATCATCGAGCTGGACAAGCAGCGCAACAACGTTGTCCTGTCCCGCCGTGCATACCTGGAGCAGACCCAGTCCGAGGTTCGCTCCGAGTTCCTGCACCAGCTGCAGAAGGGCCAGGTCCGTAAGGGCGTTGTTTCCTCCATCGTCAACTTCGGCGCCTTCGTCGATCTCGGCGGTGTCGACGGCCTGGTTCACGTTTCCGAGCTGTCCTGGAAGCACATCGACCACCCATCTGAGGTTGTCACCGTTGGTGACGAGGTAACCGTTGAGGTTCTGGATGTCGATCTGGACCGCGAGCGCGTTTCCCTTTCCCTGAAGGCTACCCAGGAAGATCCGTGGCGCGTATTCGCCCGCACCCACGCTGTGGGCCAGATCGTTCCGGGCAAGGTCACCAAGCTCGTTCCGTTCGGCGCCTTCGTTCGCGTCGAGGAGGGCATCGAGGGCCTGGTTCACATCTCCGAGCTGGCTCAGCGCCACGTCGAGGTTCCGGACCAGGTTGTCACCGTTGGCCAGGAAGTTATGGTCAAGGTCATCGACATCGACCTCGAGCGTCGTCGTATCTCCCTGTCCGTTAAGCAGGCAGACGAGGACTACACCGAAGAGTTCGATCCGTCCAAGTACGGCATGGCTGACTCCTACGACGAGCAGGGCAACTACGTCTTCCCTGAGGGCTTCGACCCTGAGACCAACGAGTGGAAGGAAGGCTTCGACGAGCAGCGTCAGGCTTGGGAGGCACGCTACGCAGAGTCCGAGCGTCGCTTCAACCTGCACACCGCTCAGATCGAGCGCAACCGCGCCGCAGCCGCTGAGGCTGCTGAGTCTGCAGAGTCCTCCAACTACTCCTCTGATTCCTCCGATGCAGCTCCGGCATCCGAGACTCAGGCAGAGGTTGGCGGCTCCCTGGCTTCCGACGAGCAGCTCGCTGCACTGCGCGACAAGCTCGCTGGCAACTAAAGCTTCCGCTTAGTTTCCGCTAAGCCTGAGGGCTTGGCTTAACGCCGCGCCCACTTCATCACCTAGATGGGGTGGGCGCGGATTTTGTGATCTTATAGACAGTTTGTGCAATCGTTTGCCAGATTGTTTGGCGCCTCTAGGTGGTTGACCAGCGGTGAAGCACTCCCAGGTAGAAAAAGTCCCTGGAAGGCCAACAAAACGGGCTTTTGTTCATGTGGGAATCCTCTTATACTCAAACCTGACGTTATAGCCAGTGCAGTACTGGTTATAAGTGGTATTTGAACTGAGGAGTAAGAAGTGGCATCTATCAAGGACACTTCCACCCACATCGTTGAAAGTATCGGCGGCGCCGACAACATCACGTCGCTAACGCACTGCGCGACGCGGCTGCGCTTTCAACTGGCCGATGCGGGGAAAGTTGACCAAGAAAAGCTCGATAGCGACCCGGCGGTGCTTGGTACCGTGCCCCAGGGCGCTCACGGCTACCAGGTAGTCATGGGCGGCGGCGTCGCTGACTACTACAACGAGATCATCAAGCAACCCGGTGTGCATGCTTCCAGCGACAAAGAGGCGTCCTCCAAGAAGGAGTATGACGGTGTTCGCGGTAAGTATGACTGGGTAGATTACTGCTTCGAGTTCCTTTCTGATACCTTCCGTCCCGTCTTGTGGGCATTGCTCGGTGCCTCGCTGATCATCATGCTGCTCATCCTGGCGGACACGGCACACATCCAGGACTTCCGCGCACCGCTGGAGGAGCAACCAGAAGGCTTCCGTCTGGCTCACGCCATGTTCCAGTCGGTCTTCTATTTCTTGCCCGTGATGGTCGGTGCAACCGCGGCCCAGAAGCTGGGTGCGAATATGTGGGTCTCCGCGGCTATTCCCGCGGCACTTTTGACCCCCGAATTTATGTCGCTGGGTGAGCAAGGCGATACCGTCAACGTATTTGGCCTGCCGCTGGTCATCAATTCCTATGGCTCCCAGGTATTCCCGCCCATTTTGGCCGCAATCGGCCTGTACTGGGTGGAAAAGGGGCTAAAGAAGATCATCCCGAGTGCAGTTCATATGGTCTTCGTGCCGTTCTTCTCCTTGCTCATTATGATTCCGGCAACAGCCTTCCTGCTCGGCCCGTTCGGCATTGGCGTGGGCAATGGCATTTCCTGGGTCCTGTACCAAATCAATGATTTCTCGCCGTTCATCCTGGCTATCGTCATTCCGCTGCTGTACCCATTCCTCGTTCCGATGGGCCTGCACTGGCCGCTGAATGTCATCATGATTCAGAACATCGCAACCTACGGCTACGACTTCATCCAAGGCCCGATGGGCGCATGGAACTTCGCCTGCTTCGGCGTCGTTGGCGCAGTCATGGTTATCTCCTTCAGAGAAAAGAACAATGCCATGCGCCAGGTTTCTATCGGTGCCTTCGCAGCGGGCATCCTCGGTGGCGTGTCTGAGCCTTCCCTCTATGGCATCTTGTTGCGCTTCCGCCGCAGCTACTACCGGTTGCTGCCAGGTTGTGCGGTAGGCGGCGCAATCATCGGTATCTTCGATGTCCGCGCTGAGGCCTTCGTCTTTACCTCTGCGTTGACCACTGGCGCTATGACGCCGCAGCTGGGCTACGTCCTTGGTATCACGGCTGCATTCCTTACCTCTTTCTTCCTGACCCTGTTCTTTGGCTACCGCACGGCGGAAGAAAAGCAGGCAGACTTGGAGCGCATCGCCCGCGAACAGGGCGAATCCGTGGATGACGTAGCTGCTCGTTCGGATTTCAAGTCCACTATGACCGAAAAGGGCGTGTCCTCGAATGCGGGTGGCGCCGTTGCTGCCAGCGCTGCGGGCACTGCTGCTACTGGTGTTGCCGCCAAGCAGGCTGGCAAGGAGGACATCGTGTTGGATTCCCCTCTGGAGGGCGAGGCAGTTGACCTTTCGGAAGTCCCAGATCCTATCTTTGCTGGGGCAAAGCTGGGGCCTGGTATGGCAGTCCAGCCAACTGGCACTACCGTCTATGCGCCTGCCGACGGCAAGGTGCTCACCGTTCAAAAGTCCGGCCATGCGGTAGGTCTCAGCCTCGACAACGGCGTGCAACTGCTCATCCACGTAGGCCTCGATACCGTGGAACTGGGCGGCGAAGGCTTCGACGTGCACGTGGAAAAGAAGCAACGCATTTCCGCGGGCGATAAGTTGATTAGCTTTGACCCAGAATTCATCCGTTCCAAGGGCTATAACCTGATTACTCCGGTCGTGGTTACTAATGCCACCAAGTTTGGCGCGGTCTCCGGTGAAGCCGGCCCGGTTACCCCGAGTGATGACTTGCTCCGCATTCCGCCGAAGCCGGAGGAAGCAGCGGAATAAAGAAACGCTGACACCTATAGCGACAGAGGAACCCCGCACCATCGCGTATGGCGGGGTTCCTTTTCGCGTAGGGTGGCTGCCATGAAACTCATTGGCCTTACAGGCGGAATTGGCAGTGGCAAGTCAACAGTTGCAACGCTCTGCCGTGAACGAGGGTGGCGCGTGGTAGACGCCGATGGCATTGCGCGCGACGTCGTCAAGCCCGGGCGGCCTGCGTTAGCGGAGCTGGCGGCAGCATTCGGAGAAGATATCCTCTTGGCGGACGGCAGCCTCAACCGCAAAGAATTAGCTCGGCGAGCCTTTGTGGATAAGGAACATACCGAGTTGTTGAACTCCATTACCCATCCACGCATCCAAGCGGAAACGCAGCGCCAATTCGACGAGGCACGTGAAGAAGGCTATGACTTTGCCGTTTACGATATGCCGCTATTGGTGGATAACGGTTTAGACAAAGACATGGACTACGTCATCGTGGTCGACGTGGCCGTCGAAGAGCGCGTCCGTCGCCTCGTAACTTCACGCGGGCTGGAAGAGGACGATGCGCGACGTCGCATAGCAGCGCAGGTAACGGATGAGGTAAGACTAGCCGCAGCCACGCACGTCATTGACAACAACGGCACGCTGGAGCAGCTGCGTGCGCGAGCGGCCGAGGTCATGAACCGTATAGAAGCGGAGTCATAGATGCGGGGGCACCCAAACTTTAACCGTTGGGTGGTTAGAGTTTACGCAGTTTCGAAGTTGCGTTAACTTTCGCGTCTTAAGCTACTCGCCGTGGGAACGTGGGATACTGGGCCTTTTGATAATCACGCGGCGCGAGAACTGCTCGCTAGCTTGCGTGATGGCTCTTTCGATCTCAAAGCCTTTCAGAAGTCATGTGCCGAAGAGCCCATGGACTCCGATGACGCAGAAACCATGATCGCACTGGGCGCCTTGTTGAAGCTGAAAGCTGATGCGCTGCCGGAAGGAATCCACCGCGAGGATCTTGCGCCCCTGTATACGCCGCAGTCTAAAGCGTGGCTGCGCCGCCGCATTAATAGTGCGATGCGACCAGAGACGTCTTCTGTTTATGCGCTGTGGGAGACCACCGGCGAGCTGGAAGAGTGGCTGCGCACCGCGCAGAACTCCTTGCCTTGAGTACATAGCTAGCCGCGCCGTATAAGCAGTAGAGTAGTGGGCATGGCTTTTGCTGCTGAACATCCTCTTATTCCAAATTCCGAGCACCGCGTCGTCAGCGAGGTCGAGCGCACCCCAGGTGAGTTTCAGGTTGTCTCTGAATACGAACCGGCCGGCGACCAGCCCGCCGCCATTGCAGAGCTCCATGAACGCCTCAACCGCGATGAGCGCGATGTAGTACTCATGGGTGCTACCGGTACAGGTAAGTCCGCCACAGCTGCGTGGTTGATCGAAAAACAGCAGCGACCCACGCTGGTGATGGCGCCAAATAAGACCCTGGCAGCGCAGCTAGCGAACGAGCTGCGCCAACTTTTGCCGCATAACGCGGTGGAGTACTTCGTTTCTTATTATGACTACTACCAGCCAGAGGCTTATATTGCGCAGACGGATACCTATATTGAGAAGGATTCGTCCATCAATGAGGACGTAGAGCGCCTGCGCCACTCGGCCACCTCGGCGCTGCTGTCCCGCCGAGACGTGGTGGTTGTGTCCTCCGTGTCGTGCATTTATGGCTTGGGTACACCGCAGTCCTATTTGGATCGCTCGGTCATTATTTCCGTGGACGAGGAGCTAGACCGGGACCGCTTCCTCCGTTTGTTGGTGGATATCCAATACGAACGCAACGACGTGGGATTTACCCGTGGCACCTTCCGCGTCAAGGGCGACACGGTTGATATCATTCCGGCGTATGAGGAACGTGCGGTGCGCATTGAATTCTTCGGCGATGATATTGATTCTCTCTACTACATTCACCCCGTCACTGGCGATGTCATTGAGGAAGTAGATGAGGTGCGCATCTTCCCCGCGACCCACTACGTGGCAGGACCTGAACGCATGGAAAAGGCCGTAGCCGCCATCAAAGAGGAATTGGCCGAGCGCCTGGACGATCTAGAAAACCGCGGCAAACTGCTGGAGGCACAACGACTTCGCATGCGCACCGAATACGATCTAGAAATGATCGAGCAGGTAGGTTTTTGCTCCGGCATCGAGAACTACTCCCGCCACGTCGATGGCCGTCCAGCCGGGTCCGCGCCGGCAACGCTGCTGGATTACTTCCCCGAGGATTTTCTCACCATTATTGACGAGTCCCACGTCACGGTCCCACAGATTGGCGGCATGTTCGAGGGCGATATGTCCCGCAAGCGCAACCTGGTGGAATTCGGTTTCCGGCTGCCCTCCGCAGTGGATAACCGCCCGCTGACCTTCGATGAGTTTGAACAACGCGTGGGGCAAACCGTTTACATGTCTGCCACCCCTGGCGACTTTGAACTTACGTCCTCGGACGGTGAGTACGTGGAGCAGGTGATTCGCCCGACTGGTCTGGTGGATCCGAAGGTTAACGTCAAACCCACGAAGGGCCAGATTGATGATCTTATCGACGAGGTACGCACCCGCATTTCGCAGCAAGAGCGTGTACTGGTGACCACGCTGACCAAGCGTATGGCAGAAGACCTCACCGATTACCTGCTGGAGCAGGGGATTAAGGTGCGCTATTTGCACTCGGATATCGATACCTTGCAGCGCGTCGAGCTTTTGCGGCAATTGCGCCTAGGCGAGTTTGATGTGCTGGTGGGCATTAACCTTCTGCGTGAGGGCCTTGACCTCCCCGAGGTATCGCTCGTTGCCATCTTGGATGCGGACAAGGAAGGTTTCTTGCGCTCTACCACCTCGCTCATCCAGACCATTGGCCGTGCTGCCCGTAACGTCTCTGGCGAGGTGATTATGTATGCCGATAAAATCACCGATTCCATGCAGGAGGCAATCGAGGAGACGGAGCGACGCCGCGAAAAGCAGATAGCCTATAACAAGGAACATGGCATTGACCCGCAGCCTTTGCGGAAGAAGATTGCCGATATCCTTGACCAGGTCTATGAAGACGGCGGGGAAGAGGAGACCAACTCCGACCCCTCTGCAGTGGTGGAGAAGCGAGACATTTCCAGCATGGCTACCGATGAGGTGCAGGCGCTTATCGACGACCTCTCGGCCCAAATGGGGGCCGCCGCGCGCGAGCTCAAATTCGAATTGGCTGGACGCCTGCGCGATGAGATTGCTGATCTAAAGAAGGAATTGCGTGGATTGAAGGAAGCGGGAATTTAGTTTTCTCCCCCTGAAAGTGATGATTGGCTCCGCGGGTACTTTTCTAAAGGGCTGCGCTAGTTATACTGGATAAGTGCCAGAAGCGCCGTTTAGTTGTCACTGTGAAGTAGTTCAACTGCAAGGAGAATAATGCTTACCTATAAAAACATTGCCGTCGGCACCGATGGCTCTGAAACCTCCCTGCGCGCGGTCCGCGCTGCGGCGTCCATGGCACGGGCGTACGACGCTAAGCTGATCATCATCTCAGCTTTTTATAACCACGCTGGATCCATGCTTGGTGCTCCGAGGGGCGACGAAGCCGGTCTGCCCGTTGTAAGTGAGGACATGGCCGGTACCTACCTGACCAATGCCACCCGTATCGCCGAGTCAGAGGGTGCGGAACACATTGAAATTGTAGGGAAATCTGGAGACCCAGTAAAAGCCTTGTTGGAAGTAGGCCAGGACTATGACGTGGACCTGTTCGTGGTGGGAAACCGCGGCGTGAATTCCGTTCGTGGTCGAGTCTTCGGTTCTGTCCCAACGGAACTGACCCACAAGTCAAAGGTAGACGTCGTCGTAGTTAATACCAGCGAGAAACGTTAATCATTTTTCGTTGTTACACTGGCAGTAATGCCTCTGTAGGCTAAATAAACACTCCGGGTACACACCCACAAAGAAAGGTCATCATGAGCGACTACAACACGATCGTTGTCGGTACTGACGGTTCTAAGTCTTCTCTCCTCGCTGTAGAGCGAGCTGCTAAGATTGCTGCCGCATTCGATTCCAATCTGATTATCGGTTGTGCTTACTACGAAAACCAGGAGCAGGCTTCCAAGACCCTGCGCCAGGATTCCGTAACCATTTTGGGCGATGAGAAGGCGGAGGCAAACCTCAAGGATGCTAAGGCACACGCTGAGAAGTTCGGCGCTTCCAAGGTAGAAACCGCTGTTCGCCCGGGCACCCCAGTGCAGGCCCTGATGTCCATCGTCAACGATAACGATGCTGACCTGCTTATCGTGGGCAACCGCGGCATCAACTCCCTGACCGGTCGCCTGCTGGGCTCCGTGCCGGCAGACGTTGCTCGCCAGTCTGACTGCGATGTAATGATCGTTCACACCGTCAGCTAACTGCGGTGATTAAAACCCGCCTTGGTCTTATTGGAAGGCCAAGGCGGGTTTCGTCGTTAAGCGCAGCTTACTCCGCAGGGTGTGCAGCGTTGAATGCGGCGGCAATGGCGTCGCCGTTCGCGCCCTGAATCAAAGGGATAGAGAAGTGGCCCTCCTCATTGGCATCAGCCAAAGGGCTCAGGGAGCCGTGGGAGAGCAACTGCTCTTGCGGGCTCAGATTGCGGATGAGCACAGAGTGGATCCGGTCCGGATGCTCATTGGCCACATCGCCGTAGGTGAGCGGATCATGCTGTCCGTCATCGCCAATGAGAATCCATTGCATATCCGGGTAAGCAATGAGCAGATTGCGCAGCTGAACACGCTTGTGCTCCTGACCGCTGCGGAAAAGTCCCGTTTCCGTTGGGCCCCAGTCCGTCAGCAGCATGGGACCCGTGGGGAAACCATGGTGAGACAGGAATTTCTTGAGCGAGCCAAAGGTATTCCAAGCGCCCGTAGAAAGATAAAACACTGGGGCTTGGGGGAAGCGCTGCTGTAGCTGAGCATAGAATTCGGCCATTCCGGGAACCGGCTGTCGCTTGCTAGGGCGCTTAGCCCAGGAATTCCACGCCGCGGTGAGTGCGCGCGGCAGCCACGTGACAAGCACCGTGTCATCGATATCGCTAACGATGCCGATCTTGGCCGCCGGATCAACGATAAGTAGTTGGACCTCCACGGCATTCGCGTTTGCGGCCTCGATTGTTGCCGTATGCCATCCGGGCTCTAATCCGTGGTCATGGATTAGTAAGTCAATGTATCCGTTGCGGTCAGTGGTGCCGGTGACAGTCTTTTCCCCAATAGTCACCGAAACGTCATGGTGTCCTACTTGAATGGTAAGAAACTGCTGGTAGCCGCGCTCACCCCACGTATCCCTCTTGCCTTCATCAGGATCATGCATCAGTACGCGGCCGAAGATTCTCACCTGATCGGTGGTGCCATAACCTGTATATCCCACAATCAGGGGCTGCCATCCACGGCGTTGGGAGCGCTTCAAAGTAATGGAGTTAAGTGAGCTTTCAGCTTTGCGCATGATGTCAGATAAGGCCATGGCATAAAGCTTACGGGAGCCTAAAGAACTTCGCCGCAGTCACCAACGAGCGTGAGGGATTGAGTAGCACGAGTGATGCAGACATAGAGGTTTTGCAATCCCTGTGGGGAGGCATCCACGATGCGCTGCGGATCGAGCACGACCACGTGGTCAAACTCGAGGCCCTTGTAGCGCTCCGCCGTGGCGGCGTCAATAACCGCTGTGAGCCTGCCGTCCTCTTCGCTGTGTACTCCAGGGGTGTAGGTGCCCTGCTCAAGCCGGCGCACCTGTACCCCATCACGGATGGCTGTCGCCGGAATGGCGTCAGGGTTAATCATTTCCAAAAGTCCATTGGCCAATTCCGTAATGGGCTGCGGGGTGCGATAGTTGACGGTTAAGAAGTGGTGACGGAAGCGCTGAGCCACGAAGGGCTCGAGGGCCTCGCCCCAGTCATCAACACCTGCCGGGGAACCAGTCTGGGAGGTATCACCCACCAAAGTCATCCACCGCGAAGGGCAGCGGCGGAAGAGCATTCGCCACTCCATAGGTGTTAATTCCTGGGCTTCGTCCACGATGATGTGACCATAAGCCCACGTATGATCTTCGCGGGCGCGTTGGGCAGTGGTGCGCTTATCGCGTACCTCCTGGCGGTGCGCTAGGGTCTCGGCGTCGATGACATCGTGGGCAGAAAGGATTTCTGCTTCAAACATGTCATCGTCATTATCAGTGGACTCGGAGGAGGACAAGATATCCAGTGCGTCTTCCGCATCCGCCACTTGCTCGCGCCACGCGGCATCATCGGCTGCCTTCTTTTCTTCAGGGTTGGGTAGGCCGATGAGGACGGCAAGCTCGTCTAGCAAGGCCGCATCCGAATCCGTCCATGCTCGTCCCTCTGCACGGTAGAGCGCTTCTTGGGTTTCCTCATCATACCCGTGCGCGGCAGAAGCGATGCGCTCACGCGAGGAGACTAGAGCAGCAAGCACATCGGTGGGGTGTAGTTCGGGCCAAAACTCATCGATCAAGGCAGTAACGGCCGCGTCCTCAGCAAGGTCATCGTGGAATTGATCAATATCGGCGCGGGAAAGAAGATTTTTTCCGCCAAGCGGATCGGCGCCGACCTTTTCTGCCATTTGCTGGGCTAGGTCCTCTACGAGGTGCTCGATGAAGGCACCACGCGCCTCATTGTGCGGCTTGCGCGAGCGCCGTGCACGTGTGCGGGCGCTTTTCACCATGTGTGGTGTGACGCTTAAGGTAAGGCCGTCGACGGTCAGCTCGCGAGGGGCGTCGGGAAGCAACTGGTAGTCCTTGACCGCAGTGGAGAGGATTTCCACCATGGCGTCGCTGCCCTTGATTTCCCGTGCCACGAGGTCTTCTTCGTGGTCCGGCTCAATTCCAGGAAAGAGCCCGCCGATGGTGGAGAGCACCACGCCGGTCTCGCCCAGTTCTGGGAGCACGCGCGAAATATAGTCCAAGAAGCTACTATTGGGGCCCACGATAAGTACGCCAGTGGCAGACAGCAGCTCGCGGTGGGTATAGAGCAGATAGGCAACGCGGTGCAGCGCAACTGCGGTCTTACCGGTGCCGGGGCCGCCTTCTACCACCATCACGCCGCGGGTGTTATCGCGGATAATCTCGTCCTGCTCCCGCTGAATAGTCTCCACGATGGAGGCCATGTGACCCGTGCGGGCTCGCTGCATGGCGTGATAGAGAGCGGATTCGCTTGCTACGCCGGCCTCTTCTTCACGCACGCCAGGGCCAGCGAGGACTTCATCATGAATGCCCGTGACGGTGCGCCCCTTGGTGCGGATTTGGCGGCGGGTGTGCACGGCTTCTGGTTGGGCGGTGGTAGCGAGGTAGAACGGCCGTGCCATGGGGGCACGCCAGTCAAGTAGTAGCGTCCGATAGTCCTCTTCACGCGCATCGAGCCCCATGCGGCCGATGTAGCGGCGGTCTAGGCCTTCCGGGGTGGGATTGTCACCTGGGGCGTCGATGTCGATGCGGCCAAAGACCAATCCCATTTGGGCCACATTGAGACGATCCAGCTTGGCTTGGAGCCCGTGGTATTCCGTTTCGCGGCGTACCAAGGCATCCGCGTCCGGGGTGGAGGGATCTACGTCCGCCTGCACCTCATTGAGCCGTTCATTCGCAGCAGCCACCTCATCGTCAAGCCGGGAGAATAGGCCGTCCACATAATCTTGCTCCGTAGCGATGGCTTCGCGCTCCGAGGAACCTGCGGCCGCCGCGTGCTTTTGGGATGCTGAGTTCACGTGACTCCTTGGTGATTGGACGTTGATGGGGTGGAAGGTGCCGGGCACGCTGTCCGGCGAGGGGGAGAGATGAGTTTAGACCCTGCTGTGACAAAGAACAACGGCCCAGCATAAGGCTGGGCCGTTGAGTCATCGCCGAGATACTCGGCCGAGGAAGATGTGGCTACTTAGAGCGCTTTTCCAGCTTCTTGATAGCTGCCTCAATCTTCTTATTTGCCTCCTGCTGTAGCTTGTCAGCGTGCTTGGAGGCCTTCTTGTTTGCGCGCTTGGACTTGGCGCCATCCAGCTTGGCGACGGCCTTGTCGGCGCGTGCCTGAGCCTTGGTAGCTGCCTTCACAGCACGGGTACGGGCGATGTCGCGATTAGCCTGTGCGGTCTCGAGCCAGTCACCCTTGTTGTCCTCAACGTAAGACTTGGCGTTGTCGACCGAGTCCTCAATGAAGGACTTGGCGTTGCCCAGCAAGCCGCGGCCAGACTCCTGCCAATCGTCCTTGTTGTCCTCTACGTAGGTCTTGGCATCGTCAACATAGGACTTTGCGGTATCTAGCAGACCACGGCCGGTGGACTGCCAGTCATCCTTGTTGTCGTCTACATAAGCCTGTGCCTTGGCAGAGGTCTCGTTGATCCAGTCACCGGCCTTGGAAGACAGCTCGTTAGCACGGGCCGAGAGTTCTTCGCGCTTCTGCTCGGACTCAGACTTAGTAGGCAGCGCCTGCTGAATCTTCTTATTAGTGCGCTTGCCGGCCTTCTGTGCGCGCCAACGCAGGGAAGGCTTGCCCTCGGTGTCCTGGGTAGCGATAAACAGGGCGCCGAGCAAAGCGGTGTTGGTAACGAAACCGTTGCGGCGGGATTCCTTGTCTTCCTTGTTGTCTGCTGCCCAGAAGTTGTTCTTGCCAATCAGGTTAGGCAGGGTAGCGGCGGCCAGAACCGCAGCGGAAGTGCGCGGTGCCTTGCCCAGAGCCAAGGTGGAGCTGGCGCCTACCTTCGCGCCGCCAATGGCGCGGGTAACTAGTTCTGGGTCATTGGGGATGTAGCCCTGGTACTCAGAAGGAACGGCCTTGCGCACGGTCTTGAGGAAACCCTCGGTTTCCTTCACGTGCTCGGACGCGTTGCGCAGGTTGTCTACGCCTTCCCATACAAATACGGATGCCAGCATGGGGCGGGCAAGCTTGCGAATCATAGTCCTTAAAGCTCCTTAGCTCGTTGTTCTAGACCTATCGTGTGCTAGACCATTGTACGCGGAAATTCGCCGTTGGATCACCAGCGGCGTTCCCACCAGTCACCAAGCTTGGGGCGCTCCTCGCCCAAGGTCGTGGACTTGCCGTGTCCCGGGCGCACGATCGTATTGTCGGGGAACTCATCAAAGATGCGCGCGGTGACGTCCTTATATAGGCGTACGAAGTCGCCCTCAGAGGTGGTCTTGCCCAAGCCGCCGGGGAAGAGGGAATCGCCTACGAAGAGGTTGGTGACGCCATCGATGCTTGCAACAAGTGCCGCCCCGCCTGGGGTGTGGCCGCGCAAGATAATGATGGGCAGCTGAAGGCCCGCGAACTCGATGGAATCGCCCTCGCGCAGCTCTACGTCTACCTCAGCTGGGATGGCGGGGGAATCGAGGAAAGAGGCGTAGTGAGTAGCGCCAGTTTCGGACAAAATCTCCTCGAGTGCGCGCACGTGGTCCCAGTGGCGGTGGGTAGTAAGCACCGCGGTGATTTTCACTCCGGCCTTGCGGGCCATGTCGAGGATTGCGGGGGCGTCATCGGCGGCGTCGACAAGCAAGCCCTCTTCGCCCGCCTGTAGGAGGTAGCAGTTATTGTCCATCTCGGAGACGGAGATTTGATGTAGCTGAAGCTCGTTAGTCATGTGTCCTAGCCTACGGGTACATTCGAGGGAAGATTGCAATCCCTAGTACTGGAGGTCTGAGCACAGTGGCTGATCGTTTGGTGGTGCGCGGTGCCCGCGAGCACAACCTCAAGGGCGTGGATATCGATATCCCCCGCGATAAAATGGTTGTTTTTACCGGCCTATCCGGCTCCGGTAAATCTTCGCTGGCCTTTGACACCATCTTCGCTGAAGGCCAGCGCCGCTACGTGGAATCCTTGAGTTCTTATGCCCGCATGTTCTTAGGGCAGATGGACAAGCCCAACGTGGAATTTATTGATGGCCTGTCACCCGCAGTGTCCATTGATCAAAAATCCACCAACCATAATCCACGCTCTACGGTGGGCACGATCACGGAGATCTACGACTACCTGCGCTTGCTATTTTCCCGTGCTGGTACGCCGCACTGCCCAAAGTGTGATGCGGTGATTGAGCGCCAAACGCCGCAGCAGATTGTGGATGCGGTGCTGGATCTGGAAGAAAAGCTGAAGTTCCAGGTGCTTGCACCGGTAGTTCGTAAGCGCAAGGGCGAGTTTGTGGATCTTTTTCAGGATCTTTCGGCGCAGGGTTACTCCCGCGTGCGAGTGGATGGAGAGACCCATCAGCTCAGCGATCCTCCCAAGCTCAAGAAGCAGATCAAGCACAATATTGAGGTAGTGGTTGACCGCCTGCAGGTAAAGGCCTCGCAGAAACAACGCTTAACGGATTCGGTGGAAACGGCCCTGCGCTTGGCGGATGGACTGGTCACCATAGAGTTCGTGGATAAGGAAGAGCTCACCCACACGTACTCGGAGAAGGCCGCCTGTCCTAATGGTCACACGCTGACCATTGAAGAGTATGAGCCCCGGGCCTTTTCCTTCAATGCTCCGTTTGGTTCTTGCCCGGTGTGTGATGGTTTGGGTACGAAGCTGGAAGTCGATGTTGACTTGCTTATTCCGGACCCAGATGCCCCGGCGGTTGACGCGATCCAGCCGTGGCACTCTTCTCCCAACTCCCGTTACTTTGTCAAGCTAGTGGAGGGTCTGGGTAAGGCAATGGGCTTTGACCCTAAGACGCCAGTGAGCGAATTGACTAAGGAGCAGCGCCACGCGCTCATCTATGGTACGGACGAGGAGGTGCAGGTTCGCTACAAGAACCGCTACGGGCGCCAGCGCAATTGGACCGCGCCGTTTGAGGGTGCCACCGGTTTCATTCACCGCAAGCTGGAAACGACCGATTCTCAGTCCCAAAAGGACCGCCTGCTGCAGTACACCCGCCGCGTGCCGTGTAGCACCTGTAAGGGCACGCGCCTGAAGCCGGAGATCTTGGCCGTCCGCTTGGCTTCTACTACTCACGGTGAGCAGTCCATTGCGGGGCTGTGTGCGCTTTCGATTGAAGATGCCTCTGAATTCCTGGACTCCTTGGTGCTGGGCCACCGCGAGGAAATCATTGCCGGTGCGGTACTCAAGGAAACCCAGGCTCGGTTGCGCTTCCTTCTGGACGTCGGTCTGAATTACCTGACCCTGGATCGCGGCGCGTCCACGCTTTCGGGCGGCGAGGCGCAGCGCATTCGCCTAGCCACGCAGATTGGTTCCGGTTTGGCCGGCGTACTTTATGTGCTCGATGAGCCTTCCATTGGTTTGCACCAACGCGATAACCAGCGCCTTATTAAGACCCTGCAGCGTTTGCGCGATATTGGCAATACCCTCATTGTGGTCGAGCATGATGAAGACACCATTCGGGAGTCCGATTGGCTCGTCGATGTGGGCCCGCGTGCCGGTGAATATGGTGGCGAGGTGGTCTACCAAGGTGAACCAGCGGGAATTGAAAAGGTAGAGGAATCCCTGACTGGCCAGTATCTATCTGGCAAGAAGGTGCTCGCCGTCCCGGATCGCCGCCGCGAGATTGACAAGGATCGCACCCTGAAAGTCGTGGGTGCACGCGAGAATAACCTCAAGGGCATTAACGTTGAAATCCCGCTGGGAGTGTTGGCGTGCATTACCGGCGTTTCCGGCTCTGGTAAATCCACCGTGGTTAATGAGATTTTGGCCAAGACCTTGGCCAATAAGCTCAACCGTGCCCGCCAGGTCCCCGGCCGTGCCAAGCGCGTCGAGGGCGTGGAGCACCTGGATAAGCTGGTCCAGGTTGACCAGAGCCCGATTGGCCGTACCCCGCGTTCCAACCCGGCGACCTACACGGGCGTCTTTGACAAGATCCGTAACCTTTTTGCCGAAACCCAGGAGGCCAAGGTTCGCGGCTACAAGGCCGGCCGCTTCTCCTTCAACGTCAAGGGTGGGCGCTGCGAGGCATGCCAAGGCGATGGCACCATCAAGATTGAGATGAACTTCCTGCCGGACGTGTATGTTCCGTGTGAGGTGTGTGAGGGCGCTCGCTATAACCGCGAGACCTTGGAGGTGCATTATAAGGGCAAGAACATCGCCGAGGTTCTTGACATGCCCATTTCTGAGGCAGCGGACTTCTTCGAGCCCATCAACTCGATTCACCGCTACCTTGCCACGCTTGTCGACGTCGGCTTGGGCTACGTTCGCCTCGGCCAAGCCGCTACCACGCTGTCTGGCGGTGAGGCGCAACGCGTTAAGCTCGCCTCGGAACTGCAAAAGCGTACCAACGGTAGGACCATCTACATCTTGGACGAGCCGACCACTGGTCTGCACTTTGAAGACATCCGCAAGCTGATGTTGGTAATCCAGGGCCTTGTAGACAAGGGCAATTCGGTGCTTGTCATTGAGCACAACCTCGATGTCATCAAGGCTGCGGACTGGATCGTGGATATGGGCCCGGAAGGCGGCGCCGGCGGTGGCACCGTAGTAGCGCAGGGTACTCCGGAAGATGTGGCGCAGGTGGAAGGCTCCTATACCGGTAGCTACCTAAAGGACATGTTGAAGTAGGGACACTGTGAATAGTTACCGCCTCGGCGTCAGCCTGCTGGCAGCGCTCACTCTGCTTACTGTGAGCGCCTGCTCCGGCGATCCTGAAACTGAAAACGTCCCAGCGCCGTCGACTAGCTCTCCAGCACTTGACCCGGACTCAGTGCGCACTCAGCTTGACCACGCAGTGGAGAAGACCGCAAGGAAGTACCACGCCAAGGTTGGGGTCGCTATTTCGGCCGGTGATGACACCATTGCTGTGGGCGATAAGGGCAAGGGCCCTGTCTGGTCCACCATTAAGGTGCCAATCGCCATCGCGGCGCTGAAAGACGGCGCGGATAAAAGCCTGGTTGACTTGGCAATCAAGGAATCCGATAACGATGCCGCCTACTCCTTGTGGTCCCAGGTGCAATGGCAGGAAGGCTCCGCCGATAAGGCAGTCGAGGAATTGCTCGAAGACTATGGATCGCACGCGGATATCCATGACACCGCCTTCGGCTACTCCACGTGGTCATTGAAAGACCAAGCAGTCTTCGGTGCTGAATTGCCCTGCATTGAGGAGGCGGACTACGTCCACAAGGTGCTCAAAGACATTGTGTCCTGGCAGAAGATTGGCCTGTCGAAAGAAAACCGAACCCGCGCCAAGAGCGGCTGGGGCTTGGACGAGGACGACAATGAGTACACCTACCGCCAATTTGGCGTTCATGAGGTTGCTGGCAAGCGCGTCGGCGTCGCGTTATCTGTGGTTACCGATGGCGAGGACTATGCCAAAGCCGAGCCAGCGGTAAAGTATCTCGCCCATGAGTTAGTGGACATCGTTGATAAAGGGGTAGAGAAGGGCAACATTGAACCAGCTGCTCAATGCAAGGACAGCTAAGCGAGTTGCGATTTGGTGGAAAGGGTAGAAGCTGCTATCCTCAAAGCCACTACCGCCCATGACGCCTTGTCGAGGTTCGTGGGTCACAAGCGGAGTCTCTCCCACCCGATGCCGCGAACACCGTTCGTAGGATAAAGGTAAAGGTAACCAAGCACTCGTGCTTGGCACTGTGAGAACTCCCGGCTGTCTTTGGCAGACCGGGTTTGATTCGTTTGTGGTCCCGGTAGGTGAACTACTTACTCATACACCCCCTAATCGAGGAGAACCACAATCAGCGCTGAAGCTCGCATCAATGAGCGTATCCGAGTACCCGAGGTCCGTTTGGTAGGCCCCGGTGGTGAACAGGTGGGCATCGTCCGTACCGATGATGCTCGCAAGCTTGCATACGAGGCTGACCTTGACTTGGTTGAGGTAGCCCCGAAGGCAAAGCCCCCAGTGGCCAAGATCATGGACTACGGCAAGTTCAAGTACGAGCAGGCTCAGAAGGCTCGCGAAGCCCGTAAGAACCAGCAGCAGACCGTGGTTAAGGAACAGAAGTTCCGCCCGAAGATCGATGATCACGATTATGAGACCAAGAAGGGTAACGTAGTTCGCTTCCTCGAGAAGGGATCCAAGGTCAAGGTGACCATCATGTTCCGTGGTCGTGAGCAATCGCGTCCGGAGCTGGGTTTCCGCCTCTTGGAGCGTTTGGCCGATGACGTCGCTGAAGTTGGCGTTGTTGAGTCCCGCCCCAAGCAGGATGGTCGCAATATGACCATGGTCTTGGGTCCGGTTCGCAAGGGCAAGAAGTAGACCAGATTCCACGTAGGATTTAAGGACTTAATACTCATGAAGCAGAAGACCCACAAGGGCACCGCAAAGCGTATCAAGGTGACCGGTTCCGGCAAGCTGCGCCGTGAGCAGGCTGGCCGCCGCCACCTGCTGGAGGGCAAGCCGTCCAAGCGTACCCGTCGTCTGAAGGGCACCGAGGCAGTCGCACAGCCTGACACCAAGCGCGTCAAGCGCCTGCTCGGCCGCGCATAATAGCGCCGAATCAACCCACATCCGCCATCACAATTCGAATTAAGGAAGTATCACTGTGGCACGAGTAAAGCGCTCAGTTAACGCAAAGAAGAAGCGTCGCGCGATTTTGAAGTCCGCTAAGGGCTACCGCGGCCAGCGTTCCCGCCTGTACCGTAAGGCGAAGGAGCAGTGGCTGCACTCCATGACTTATGCTTACCGCGATCGTCGCGCCCGTAAGTCTGAGTTCCGTAAGCTGTGGATCCAGCGCATCAACGCTGCTGCCCGCATGAACGACATCACCTACAACCGCCTCATCCACGGCCTGCGCCTGGCTGAGATCGAGGTTGACCGCAAGATCCTGGCTGAGCTTGCTGTCAATGACTTCGAGGCATTCTCCGCACTGTGCGAGGCTGCTAAGGCCGCTCTGCCTGAGGACGTCAACGCTCCTAAGGCTGCCTAGTCACTAGGAATACAACGCCCGTTTCTCCGGCTTATGTGCCGGGCGAAGCGGGCTTTGTTCGTTTTACACTCTATCTGTCTAGTGAGCTCGGTCTCGCATGCTACATTGAGTCCAGACCACGAGTGACCCCGAGACCAAGGAGCAGATTCCCTGTGATAAACCCAAATGGTAGCTACCAACCAGAAAATGGCGAGTATTCTGGCCAGTCCTATGACAACAACCAGGGGCAGCAGTACAACCCCTATAACCAGCAGGCCGGTTACCAGCCGCAGTACAACCAGGGCTATGCACCACAACCGAATATGGGTTCCTATCCGGTGCAGCAGCAGTATGTGGCGCAGGGACAGCAAAAGTCTTGGATTGCGACTTTGCTTCTGTGCTTCTTCTTGGGCTCCTTCGGCGCGCATAACTTCTATACCGGCCGCACGACCTTCGGCGTAGCGCAGCTGGTGCTTAATATCCTGGGCTGGGCTACTTTCTGGTTCTTGCTCGGATTCGCGTTTTGGGCCATCCTCGGAATCTGGGTCTTCATTGAGTTCATCATGATCATTGCCGGCGCCGGAGATTACGATAAGGACGCCCGCGGCGTGCCACTAGCTAAGTAGCACTCAACATTGTGATCCTGTTGCCACACGGGCAACAGGATTTTTTGTTTTGCATACGCAGCTGGGTCTGAGTCTGGGGCTAGGCAACTAGTAGGTAGGGTAGGAGCCATGAATTTGGATTTTGACTCTGCCTTTACTGAACGCACCCCGCGCATTGTTAACGCAGCCAAGCTGCACCGTGCGGCTAACCGGAAAAAGGCGAAGCAATTCCTGATTGAGGGAGAAAACGCCGTAGATGCCGCGGTGTCTACTGGCGCTGCTGTCGATGTTTTCGTCACTGAAAAGGCCGCAGAACGCTTCGGTGACATTATTACCGCCTGTGGATACATGGGAGTGTACGTACATCCCATCACCGATAAAGCGGCTAAGCATCTTTCCGATACCGCAACCACCACCGGCCTTTTCGCGCTGTGCAAGCCGGTGCTGTGGTCCGCGGGCAAAATCCTTAACGGCAAGCCAAGTTTGGTCTCCGTTCCCGTGCTTACTTCGGAGCCGGGAAATGCAGGTACATTGATTAGAACTTCCGACGCCATGGGCGCAGACGGAGTAATTTTTGCGGGCGAGACTGTCGACCCGCTCAGCTGCAAGGTTGCGCGCGCTTCGGCTGGCTCGCTGTTTCATGTCCCGGTAGCGCGAGACCCCAATATTAAGGATGTCTTGGGGCAGCTGCGTAAGTCGGGAATGCAGATCGTGGCGACGGCTGCCGATGGCGAGGTAGACCTCGCAGAGGCAGATTTGTCTCAGCCAACGGCGTGGCTCTTTGGCAACGAGGCGCATGGGCTCGGCGAATTGCTGGAAGAGGCTGACATGCGGGTGCGTATTCCGCTGCGCGGCCGCGCGGAGTCACTCAACCTGGCAACAGCCGCCAGCATTTGTCTTTATGAGTCCGCAAAGGCCCAAGAGCGAAGCTAAGTAGAACCCCGAATGAAAAGGGGGTCCCTGGGGCGGTCGGGCTAGCCGGGACAGAGTAAGATTGCACGCGTTAGTTTTCGCGCGAGAAGAAGGTACGAAGTACGTGTCCGATACACCGCAGATCGAATTGACCGAAGAGGCTCTTGGGGCCGCGGCCGATAAGGCTATCGCAGCCTTCGACGCAGCCGAAACGCTCGATGAGCTGGCTGCAGCCCGCCGCGAGCACCTAGGAGATGGCGGCTATATTCCGCAGGCTCGCCAGTCATTGGGGCAGCTGCCCAAGGATCAGCGCAAGAGTGCTGGCAAGGCTGTCAACATGGCCCGCGGCAAGATGGAAAAGCGCTTTGCCCAGGTTAAGGATGTCTTGGAGCAAAAGGCTCGCGAGGAGCAGTTGCGAGCAGAGACCGTTGACGTCACCATTCCCACCACTCGCACCCAGACTGGTGCTCTTCACCCAATTACCGCATTGTCTGAGCGCATTGCGGATATTTTCGTCGGCATGGGCTGGGAAATCGCGGATGGCCCCGAGGTCGAGGCAGAGTACTTTAACTTCGACGCTTTGAACTTTAAGCCGGACCACCCAGCACGTACCCTGCAGGATACGTTCCACGTCTCCGGCGAGGGCTCTAAGCAGGTGCTACGCACGCACACCTCCCCAGTACAGGTGCGCACGATGCTGGAGCGCGATGTGCCGCTGTATATCGCTTGCCCCGGCCGCGTATTCCGCACCGATGAGCTGGATGCCACCCACACCCCGGTTTTCCACCAGGTAGAAGGTTTGGCCGTGGATAAGGGCCTGACCATGGCTCACCTGCGCGGCACCCTGGAGCACTTGGCCAAGGTCCTGTTCGGTCCGGAGACCACGACGCGCATGCGCGTGAATTACTTCCCGTTCACCGAGCCCTCTGCCGAGGTTGATGTGTGGTTCCCCAATAAGAAGGGCGGCGCCGGTTGGATCGAGTGGGGCGGCTGCGGCATGGTGAACCCCAATGTGCTGCGCGCCGTAGGCGTTGACCCAGAGGAATACACGGGCTTTGCCTTCGGCATGGGCCTCGAGCGCACGCTGCAGTTCCGCAATGGCTTGACCGATATGCGCGACATGGTCGAAGGCGATGTCCGCTTCACCGTGCCGTTTGGCGTACAGGCCTAAAACCCAGAAAGGATAGACACACTAATGCTTATTTCCCAAGACTGGGTCACCCGCATCCTGGGCGCTAAGAACCCTGGTTGGAACGTTTCCGCTGCCGATATGGACTCCGGATTCGTGCGCGTCGGTTTTGAAACCGAGGGCTACGCTGCCGTTCCGGAGAGCACCGGTCCGCTGGTCATCGGCCAGGTGGTAGAGATCGAGGAACTTACGCAGTTCAAAAAGCCCATCCGCTACTGCCAGGTAAATGTAGGCCAGGCTAATGGCACGGGCGAGCTGCAGGGCATCATTTGCGGTGCTCGTAATTTCCGTTTGAATGACTATGTCGTTGTGGCGCTTCCGGGCTCGGAGCTTCCTGGCGACTTCAAGATTGCGGCGCGCGAGACTTACGACCACATCTCTAATGGCATGCTGTGCTCCGGCGCTGAGCTCGGTTTGGGCGCACAGGCTAACGGAATCATCGTCTTGGGCGATGACGTCGCCGATAAGGTAGGCGAGGATGCTCGCCCGGTTATTGGGCTGCATGATACCGACTTTGACGTCAACATCACCCCGGATCGCGGCTACGCCCTGTCCGCGCGTGGTTTGAGCCGTGAGATTGCCTCCGCTTTCGATCTAGAATTTGCCGATATTGCCGAAGACCCGTCCGTTGCTGGCATTGATACCTCTTCTGTTCCAGCGGCGCAGGGCTCGCTTATCGACGTCACTCTCAACCCCGAGACCAAGGCGCAGCGTTTCGGCCTCCGCAAGGTCAGCGGCATCGACCCGCAGGCACGCACCCCGTTCTGGCTGGAGCGCGAGCTCATGCTCTGCGGCCAGCGCAGCGTGAACCTGCCCACGGACATTACTAACTATGTGATGTTGCTTTTGGGCGCCCCGATGCATGCCTTTGACGCCAACGTTATCCAGGGAAATCTCGTTGTCCGCAATGCGGACGAAGGCGAGAAGTTTGAGACCTTGGATCACGTAAAGCGTGAGCTTTCTGCAGAAGATGTGGTCATCTGCGATGACAACGGCATCCAGTCGCTGGCCGGCGTCATGGGCGGTACCACCTCCGAAATCTCGGCGGAGACCACTGATGTGGTCTTCGAATCCGCTATCTGGGATCCGATTACCGTGGCGCGCACCTCCCGCCGCCATAAGTTGTCGTCCGACTCCTCGCGTCGCTTCGAGCGCGGCGTGGACCCTGCGATTGTCGAGGTCGCTCTGGACACCGCCTGTGCGCTCTTGCAGCAGCTGGCGGGCGGCACCATTGAGGAAGGACGGACGCTTATCGGGGACGTCGTCAAGCGCGAGCCCATTGCCCTGCGCACCGCAAAGGCTAGCGAGTATGCCGGCGTCGACTACTCCCGTGAAACCGTTATTTCCCGCCTCGAGGAAGTCGGCTGCACTGTCGCCGATGAGGGTGACATGCTGCAAGTAACGCCTGCAACGTGGCGCACCGATATCTCCATGGACGTTGACCTCATTGAGGAGGTCCTACGTCTGGAGGGCTTGGAGGACATTCCCACCGTCCTGCCTACTCCGGCCGGCGGTCGCGGTCTCACCCCAGCGCAGAAGCGTCGCCGCGCTATTGGTCACGGCCTGGCCTATGCCGGTTATGCAGAGGTATTGCCGGCCCCGTTCGTGGCGAACGACACCTTTGATGTGTGGGGCTTGGACAAAGATGATGCTCGCCGCCGCACCGTAGAGGTGCAGAATCCGCTTGAGGCAGATAAGGCCGTCTTGTCCACGACTCTGCTTCCGAACATGCTGGAGGCCATCGGCCGCAATGTTGCGCGTGGCCGCAGCGACCTCGCCCTGTATGGTCTGCAGCAAGTGGCATTCAAGCGCACCGAGGCATCGCCCATGCCTTCTGTAGAGCAGCGACCTTCTGAGCAGGTTGTTTCCGAACTTCTGGATACCCTTCCGGAGCAGCCGCTGCACGTTGCAACGGTGGCCACCGGCAATATCGAGCATGAAGGACCGTGGGGCGAGGGTCGCGCATATAGCTACGCCGACGCCATCGAATCCGCCCGCCAGGTCGCCCGCGCCGCCGGTGTGGATATCGAGCTGGAGGCAGCGCACGTTCTTCCCTGGCACCCAGGCCGCTGCGCTGCCGTGAAGGTGGCTGGCACTGATGTGGTTCTGGGCCATGCCGGTGAGCTTCACCCGCAGGTTCTGGAAGCGCTGAACCTGCCGGCGCGTACTTGCGCTATGGAGCTGGACGTTACCGCTATGCCGTTGGAAGAGAAGTTCCCTGCGCCGGTACTGTCCTCCTTCCCAGCATTGCACCAGGACATCGCGCTCGTAGTGGATGAAGACGTCCCAGCCGAGCGCGTGCGCGCCACCGTGGAAGAGGGGGCGGGCGAACTCATCGAGTCCGTCGAGCTCTTCGACATTTTCCGTGGCGAGCAATTGGGGGAGGGCAAGAAGTCCTTGGCCTTCCAGCTGCTGTTCCGCGCAGCGGATCGCACGTTGACCGATGAGGAGGTCAACGAGCACCGCACGGCCGCAGCGGAGCTGGCTAAGCAGCGCTTGGGCGCAGAGATGCGCGCATAGCTAGGCCCTAGGAAGGGGCGGTGAGATTTACCTCACCGCCCCTTTTTTCATGCATTTTTTCATTTCTGGTGCTGCATTAACCAGGGAATATCCCCAATTTACATGAATAGCATACGGTCGAGTGTATTTATTGCTATAGTCGCCCCTATGACGATTTCAGTAGCAATAGCAGGGGCCACCGGATACGTGGATGCGGAATTTCTTGCGGAAGTTACTCATAAGGGTGACTATCTGCGGCAAGAGGTTGAAAAATTGCCGCTTGTAGAACGCGTACGCGGCCGCGGCCTGATGCTCGGCATTGTTTTAGCAGAACCGGTGGCTAAGCAGGCCGTGCGCGACGGGCTTGCACAGGGGCTCATCCTCAACGCACCCAGTGAGAATGTACTCCGCCTCACCCCACCCATGGTCATTTCCCACGATGAACTAGACACAGCACTGACAACACTTCGAACGATAATGGAGGAACTGGCATGAGCCTGCGACACTTTCTAGCTGATGACGATCTCAGCCCACAAGAACAAGCAACCGTTTTGGATCTAGCTGAAAAGCTCAAGAAGGATCCCTTTGCAGAGTGCCCACTGGAGGGGCCTAAGACCGTGGCGGTGCTCTTTGATAAAACGTCTACGCGGACTCGCTTTTCCTTTGAAACCGCATTAGCGAATATGGGCGGCAAGGCCATTACCGTCGATACTTCTACCACTCAGATGGGCAAAGGGGAGTCCTACCAGGACACGGCCGCGGTGCTTTCGCGGTACGTGGAGGCAATCGTGTGGCGCACCTTTGACCATGACAACCTTCTCCAGATGGCGGAGACTACTACCGTTCCTCTGGTCAATGCGCTTTCCGACGACCTGCATCCCTGCCAGATTTTGGCTGACCTGCTGACCTGTCGTGAGAATTTGGGTGACCTCACAGGTAAAAAGGCCGTCTACCTGGGCGATGGCGATAATAATATGGCTAACTCCTACATGATTGGTTTCGCCACGGCCGGCATGGACGTCTCTATTATCGCGCCCGAAGGATTCCAGCCGCGCCAGGAATTCGTCGACCGTGCGCGCAAGCGGGGCAACATCACCATCACTGATGACGTGGATGAAGTTGCAGGCGCAGACGTAGTCATCACCGATACTTGGATCTCTATGGGGCAGGAGAATGATGGCCGCGATAGGCGTACGCCGTTCCTGCCGTACCAGGTTGATTCGACCATAATGAGCAAAGCGCATAAGGATGCAATATTCTTACATTGTTTGCCGGCGTACCGTGGAAATGAGGTCACGGCTGAGGTAATTGATGGGCCACAGTCGCGCGTCTTTGATGAAGCGGAGAACCGCCTGCATGCGCAGAAAGCGCTTCTTGTCTGGTTGCTCGAAATAAATAAGGAGACCAACTAAGTAATGAACACCCCGACCACCCGCAACGCTCGGCAGGCCAAGATCTTGGAGATTTTGGATCGCAATCGCGTCACCAGCCAGGTGCAACTATCCGAGCTTCTTCTCGCAGACGGCATCGACATCACGCAAGCCACTTTGTCCCGTGACTTGGATGAGCTGGGGGCGAAGAAGGTAAAGCGCGATGGTGGCCGTTCCTACTACGTGGTCGGCGGTGAGCTGGAGCAATTTGAAGACCAAGTGGGCGGCCCCCGTGAAAAGCTGCGCCGCATGCTCGATGAGCTGGTGGTATCCCATGATTCTTCCGGCAATATAGCTATGCTGCGCACCCCAGCCGGTGCGGCCCAGTACCTTGCCAGCTTTATTGACAGGGTGGGGCTGCACGATGTCATTGGTTGCATCGCCGGAGATGACACCATCTTCGTCTTGGCGCGCGAGGGCGTCACGGGCGCAGATCTGGCAGTGACGCTTACCACGCGGAATATTTAGACGGCGGTGGTGGCAATCCTGACCACCATCGTATATTATGTGCTTAGATGAATTGTTTCCAATAGAACAAGGAGATTAACCATGTCCGCACGCGTAGTCTTGGCTTACTCTGGTGGCCTTGATACTTCCGTTGCCATCCCATACCTAGCAAAAATGACCGGTGGTGACGTTGTCGCCGTTTCCCTGGACTTGGGCCAGGGCGGCGAAGATATGGAATCGGTTCGCCAGCGTGCACTTGACTGCGGTGCCGTAGAGTCCATCGTTATCGATGCCAAGGATGAGTTTGCAGAGGAATACTGCGTTCCCACCATCAAGGCAAACGGCATGTACATGAAGCAGTACCCGCTGGTATCGGCTATTTCCCGCCCCCTCATTACCAAGCACTTGGTAAAGGCCGCGCAGGAGTTCGGCGGCACCCACGTCTCCCACGGCTGCACCGGCAAGGGTAATGACCAGGTACGCTTCGAGGTTTCCTTCCGCGCCCAGGATCCTTCCCTCGAAATCATCGCCCCTGCACGCGATTATGCGTGGACCCGCGATAAGGCCATCGCCTTCGCGGAAGAGATCAACCTGCCGATCGAGCAGTCTGCTTCCTCGCCATTTTCCATCGATCAGAACCTGTGGGGCCGCGCGGTAGAGACCGGATTCCTCGAGGATCTGTGGAACCCGCCAACGAAGGACCTCTACGCCTATACCGAGGACCCAGGCCTGGGTAATGCTCCGGATGAAATTATCATCTCCTTTGAGAAGGGCATCCCGGTGGCAGTTGATGGCCAGAAGATGTCCCCGCTGCAGATTATTGAAGAGGTCAATCGCCGCGCTGGTGCGCAGGGCATTGGCCGTCTGGATATGGTGGAGGACCGCTTGGTGGGCATTAAGTCCCGTGAGGTCTATGAGGCTCCAGGCGCCATGGTCCTCATCCAGGCCCACGAGGCGCTGGAGGATGTCACCGTGGAGCGCGAGTTGGCCCGCTACAAGCGCTTGACCGATGCCCGCTGGTCCGAGGAGGTCTATGACGGCCTCTGGCACTCGCCGCTGAAGCGTTCCCTGGATGCCTTCGTTGAGGAGTCCCAGGAAAACGTCACCGGCGATATCCGCCTGAGCATGCATGCCGGCACCGCCACGGTCACCGGACGCCGTTCCGGTCAGTCGCTGTATTCCTTCGACCTGGCTACTTATGACACTGGCGATACCTTCGACCAGACCGCGGCTAAGGGCTTTGTGCAGCTACACGGCCTGTCCACCCAGATCTCCAACCAGCGTGACCGCGACGGCGGTTTCCCCACCAGCGCGCAGAAGTAGGAGCACATGGAACCGCATAAGACTAATGAGGGTGCCCTATGGGGCGGCCGCTTCTCCGGCGGACCGTCTGAGGCTATGTTTGCCCTCTCTGTATCCACTCACTTTGACTGGGTGCTGGCACCATATGACGTCCTAGCCTCCAAGGCGCATGCCAAGGTGCTGCACAAAGCGGGCTTGCTTTCCGACGTCGACTTGGACACCATGCTCTCCGGCCTCACCGAGCTAGGGGAGAAGGTGGCCTCCGGTGAGTTCCGCCCAGCACCAACGGACGAGGACGTCCACGGTGCAATGGAGCGCGGGCTCATCGAGATTGTCGGCCCAGAGGTAGGCGGTCGCCTGCGCGCCGGCCGTTCCCGTAATGACCAGGTCGCGACGCTGTTTCGCATGTGGGTACGCGATGCTATTCGCGATACCGCGGCTCAGGTGAGCGACTTGGTGGATGCCTTGGCTGATCAGGCGGCAGCACATCCGGACGCCATCATGCCGGGCAAAACTCACTCGCAGGCGGCGCAGCCAGTTCTTTTGGCGCACGAGCTTTTGGGCCATGCGCAGCCGCTACTGCGCGATATTGAGCGTCTGCAGGACCTGGATAAGCGCTTGGCAGTATCGCCCTACGGCTCCGGCGCTCTTGCCGGCTCCTCCTTGCAGCTAGATCCGGAAGCCATTGCGGAGGAACTCGGCTTTGATGCCGCCGCGGAGAACTCCTTGGATGGCACAGCGGCTCGTGACTTCGCCTCCGAGACGGCTTTCGTCTTGGCGCAGATTGCCGTCGACATGTCCCGACTTTCGGAAGAAATTATCTACTGGTGCACGCCGGAATACGGCTACGTCACCCTGGATGATGCATGGTCGACCGGCTCGTCCATCATGCCGCAAAAGAAGAATCCGGACGTTCCGGAGCTTACCCGCGGCAAGACCGGCCGCCTTATCGGTAACCTCACTGGCCTGTTGTCTACCCTGAAGGCACAGCCGCTGGCCTATAACCGTGACCTGCAGGAGGACAAGGAGCCCATCGTTGATTCGGTGGCGCAGCTTAACCTGCTGCTTCCGGCAATGACCGGGCTGGTGTCCACGCTGACTTTCCACGAGGACCGCATGCGTGAACTTGCCCCGCGCGGGTTCACGCTGGCTACCGACTTGGCCGAATGGATGGTTCGCCAAGGCGTTCCTTTCCGCGAGGCACACGAAGCGTCCGGCGCCTGCGTGCGCATCGCTGAAGAGCGGGGCGTCGACCTGGTGGAGCTCACCGAAGAGGAATTGGCGGGCGTCGACAAGCGGCTTAAGCCTAGCGTGCGTGAAGTGCTCACTATCGACGGGGCCGTTGCTTCCCGTGCCACCAAGGGCGGCACCGCTGGTGTCCGCGTGGCTGAGCAGCGCGAGACTGTCCGCGAGCGTGCCGCTGCAGCTCGCACGTGGGCGCAGAAGCCGCTGCGCTAGTTCTCGGCGCTCTTTAAAACCGCATGGTCGCTGGCCATGCGGTTCTTTTATATCTCGCTGCGGGGGTGGGAGAATGACCCCCATTCCCAACCTGTCAACTGCGTTGTTGAACACAATGGGGGTAGTGGTGACATGGGTAACAGTGTGGTGCGTTAGTATTCTTGCAGGGAATGTGACCTAACAGACTCATTCATCGTAATGAAAGGACGATCTCTCCCATGACAGTAAATTCTCCGCCCACCTCAGCTGGGCCACACGAGAATGAAAAGGCGGTCTACGCCTCGGAAGACCATGGCCTGCAAAAGGGAATGGGCAATCGCCAGTTGCAGATGATTGCCATCGGTTCCGCAATCGGTACCGGCCTTCTCCTGGGCACCGGCGGCCGCCTGCAGGACGCGGGCCCTTTCCTCGCCGTGCTGTACCTCGTTTGTGGCTTCTTCGGCTACATCATCCTGCGTTCACTTGGCGAGCTCATCGTCTATCGCCCCAGCTCCGGCTCCTTCGTGTCTTATGCGCGCGAGTTTTATGGCGAGAAGACAGCTTTCGTCACCGGCTGGCTGTACTGGGGAAACTGGGCTATGACCCTAGTGGCGGATGGCACGGCCGTAGCCATTTACATCAAGTGGTTTAGTCAATACACCGCGTGGCTCGATTCCGTCCCGCAGTGGCTACTTGCGCTCGTGGTGATCTGCGGCATTCTCGTGTTCAATATGCTCTCGGTGAAGATCTTCGGCGAGCTGGAGTACTGGTTCTCCTTGATTAAGATCGTCGCGCTGATCATCTTCATGTTGGTAGCCATCGGCGTCCTCATCTTTGGCCACCCGAGTGGCGACCCGACCGGCTTTAGTCTCATTTCTGACACCGGCGGCTGGTTACCTAATGGCTTGATGCCAGCCGTGATCGTCGTCCAGGGCGTCGTCTTCGCCTATGCCGGCATTGAGCTCGTTGGTACCACCTCCGGCGAGACCAAGAATGTAGAAAAGCACATTCCGCGTGCAGTCAACAACGTGCTGCTGCGCATCCTGATTTTCTACTTCGGCTCCGTGCTGCTGCTCACGCTCGTGCTGCCGTACACCACTTACGTTGCTGATGTGTCGCCATTTGTGACCTTCTTTGAGTCCCTCGGTGTAGGTGCGGCGGCCCCGATTTTCCAGCTTGTCGTTATTACCGCTGCGATTTCCTCGCTCAACGCCGGCCTGTATTCCACCGGCCGCATTATGTACAACATGTCCACCTCCGGCTCCGGCCCGAAGTTTGGCGCTCGTATGTCCAAGTCTGGCGTGCCCTACGGCGGCATCGTCATGGCGGCCATGGTGGGCTTGGTAGGCGTCTTCCTCAACTATGTGGTGCCGGAGATGGCGTTTGAAATCGTGCTCAACCTGGCAGCCTTGGGCACATTGGCATCTTGGGCGGCAGTTGCGCTCTCGCACCTCAAGTTTGTGCGCCTGGCCAAGAGTGGAAGCTACACCCGACCGGGATACCGCTCGCCGTTTGGCGAAGGCGGAGACTGGGCAGTGCTCATCTTCATTGGCCTGGTCATTATCCTGATGGCCTTCGATTATCCAATTGGCACTTTTGCACTTGCATCGACCCTGCTCCTCGTTCCGGTCTTTATGGCAATGTGGTACGCATGGCGCGACCGCATTCGCACTATCGCGGAAGAGAGGAAGGCGAAGCACCTGCCAACCTCCAGCTTCCCGGCCGCACCGCAAACAGACCTTCACCCAAAGAAATAGAAAGGAACCTTTATGAACCACGCAGTTAAGTTCGTAGATGTAGAAAATATGGCGCGCTGGATCCAGCGCGAAGGCGTAGAAAACATCATTACCGGAATGGTGGACTACCTCGAGGCCGACTACCGCGAATGGGAGCGCTTCGACAAGATTCCGCGCGTTGCCTCCCACACCCCGTTCGGCGTTATCGAGCTCATGCCTACCTCCAATGGCAAGGAGTACTCCTTCAAGTACGTCAACGGCCACCCGTCCAACCCGGCTCGCGGTTTCCAGACCGTTACTGCCTTTGGCGTGCTTGCCGACGTCGACAATGGTTACCCCACCTTCGAAGCCGAGATGACGCTGCTTACCGCACTGCGTACCGCCGCGACCTCCGCCATGGTGGCAAAGCACTTGGCACGCAAGGATTCCAAGCGCATGGCCATGGTTGGTGCGGGCTCCCAGTCCGAGTTCCAGGCGCTTGGCTTCCGCGGCGTTATGGGAATTGAGGACATTACCATCTATGACATCGACCCTGAGGCGGTAGAAAAGTTCAAGCGCAACTTGGAGCCACTGGGCTTTAATATCACTGCTTGTTCCAGCGTCGACGAGGCGGTATTGGGAGCAGACATCATCACCACCTGTACCGCAGACAAGGCTCAGAACCAGATTCTGGCTGAGCGCCACGTCGCCCCAGGCGTACACCTCAATGCCGTTGGTGGCGACTGCCCGGGCAAGACCGAGCTGGAGAGCTCCATCCTGGACAAGTCCAAGGTCTTCGTAGAGTTCCCAGAGCAGACCCGCATCGAAGGTGAAATCCAGCAGAAGCCGGAAGACTTCCCGGTTGTCGAGTTCTACCAGGTGCTCACCGGTCAGGCCACCGGCCGCGATGACGACGAGCAGATCACGCTCTTCGACGATGTCGGATTCGCTATCAACGACTTCTCCGCCCTGCGTTACCTGCGCGATTCCGTCAAGGGCACCGACTTGGAGTCTGAGATCGACATCATTGCCAACCCGGACGATCCTAAGGATCTGTTCTCCTTGGTTGCTAACGTTCCGTCCTTGCTTTAAAGCAAAGGTGGGGTAGAGGGATTTTACTTCTCCCTCTACCCGCTGGGATTAGATGTAAGAGTCTTGACCCAAAGTTGCTCGAGGTACTTGTCCGTCCGCAGGACAAGGGCCTGTTGATATATCCGGAAGATAAGCAAGTCCTTGTCAATGAGCGTTCCTAGCATTGCCTATCCCATTGAAGATGACGTTCCAGTAATTCTGGTAGGCCACGCGATGAAATGGCCCTCCTGAATCTGGATTCTATGTAAAGTCTGGATACTCTGTGCTAAACAGGTGACTCCCCAGCACCTTTTTATGAATCCAACGCGAAGTTCAAGGTGGACCTACCGGAAAACCCGAATCACCTTGTCATCGACATCATTGTCTAGCTAGTGCTTAGGTATTCCGTGGAACGCTGCGGGCTGGCTTGTTATGCCGCCTGCGACGTTTAGCATATTAATACCACGCTGTTTTGCATCCGCGGCGAAGGTCGAGATGAAGTTGGCCGATCGCTTGCCGGAAGCACAGTATACCCACGCTTTGCGCTGCCCTTCGGCCTGCAGGGAATCGAGCAGGCAGCGCGCCACCTCTGGATCGTCCTGCCACACGGAGGTTGGTAAATGGTAATGCTCTGTGCCGGCAGCAAAAAAGAAATCATCTATGGCAGCCTCCCCGGCCTCGCGCACGTCGATGGCCGCGGCACCGTCGCGCAGATCTTCGAACATCTCGGGGGCAGTGGCAGCGGCAGCGGCAGCATCGGCATCCGGCACGGCACAAGCTGCGCTACCGTAGTCTTGCTGCAGCTGTATGGTTAGCTCGCGTGCCGGGTCGTGGGGCACGCGGAAGTGAGTGATGGAGGCGGTCAGGGCATCGTAGATGCTCAACAAGCCCACCCGGTCGTGGTTCATGCCGGTTGCGAACTGGATTAGCTCGGTGGACATCAAGCCCGCGACCACGCTGGTGGTTACGCCCAGCACACCGGCGGTGGCGCAATCCGGCACGGAATCTGGGTCGGGTTGCAGGGGATAGAGGTCGCGCATGCCCACGCCGGACTCGGCGCCGGGCCCAGACCACCACACTGCGCAGTCGCCCCGGTAGCGAAGCACCGAGCCCCACACCAGCGGGGTGCCTGTGATCTCCGCAGCATCCGCTGCTAGGAACTTGGTGGCAAACGTGTCAGAACCATCCACTAGGATGTCCACCCCACGAAGGTAGCCCACGGCATTGTCGACGGTAAAACGGTCGCGAATCGCATGTATTACGATGCCGGTCTGCAGCTGCCGGAGCTTTTCGGCGGCGACGTCCACCTTGGGCCTTCCCACATCGTGGGTGCCGAACAGGATCTGGCGGTGGATGTTAGTGTGATCCACCGTGTCGTCATCGATCACAGAGATTTCGCCAACACCGGCGGCAGCTAGCTGCTGCATCAGGGGGCAGCCCAATCCGCCAGCGCCGATGACGAACACGTGGGTGCCGTGCAGCGCCTCTTGCTGGGGGATGCCGAAGCCAGGCAATAGGGTTTGGCGGGCTACTCTGTACAACTCTTCACGGGGCAGTGGGCTCATTACAGGACTTTGTCTTCCCAGCTAGCCAACCCCTCGAATGATGACGAGGGCACGGCGTGCTGCCGTTTCGGAATGCGGCCAGCTTGCCGGGCCAACCGGCCACCTTCCACGGCGTATTTCATTGCAGTGGCCATCGCCATGGGGTCCTGGCAGCGGTTAATAGCACTCGCTAAAAGCACGCCATCGCAGCCCAGCTCCATGGCCAGTGCAGCATCGGAGGCCGTGCCCACACCGGCATCCAGCAGCACGGGAACATGGGTGCGCGAACAGATCAGCTCGATGTTGTGCGGGTTCAGGATGCCTAGGCCCGTGCCGATGGGCGAGCCTAAAGGCATCACCGCTTCCACGCCCACGTCTTCTAGACGCTTGGCGACGATCGGATCGTCGCTGGTATATGCCAGCACCACAAATCCTTCAGCAACCAGCATCTCGCAGGCATCCACGAGCTCTACCACGTCGGGCAGAAGCGTATGGTCATCCGCGATAACTTCCACCTTCACCCAATTGGTGCCCAGCGCCTCGCGGGCTAGCTTGGCGGTTGTTACTGCGTCCCGAGCGGTGCGGCACCCAGCAGTGTTGGGCAGCACGTCAATGCCCAATCGCTGCAAGAGCTCGAAGATGGATTCCCCACCGGTGCTAGCGCTCGTGGCACTGTGCCTACGCATGGCAACGGTGGTCAGCTGTGTACCGCTGGCAACTAAGGATTGTTCCAACATAGCCTGGCTACTTGCCCCGCCGGTTCCCATCACTAGGTGCGAATCGAATTGTTTATCTGCGATAGAAAGCATGAGTAAAGCCCTACCCGCCCTGCACGGCGATCAGGATATCCATTTCATCGCCGTCGGTAACTTCATAAGACCAGTCGCTGGCTGGGATCACGTCGCCATTGACGGCCACGGCGACGCCTTTCGGCGAGGCATCGCCGGTCTCTGCTTTTACGACGGCAGCCACGGTGATATGCCCCTCGCTGCTGCGGCGCTTTCCATTAAGCGTGTATTCCATGGTGCTTATTCCTTTCTTTTGTGGCTATCGGGGTGGGCTGTATCGGGCGTGGCGTAGTGGATCGCAGGCAGAGATGTCTATCTCCAACCCGTTGGCGGGGTAGGTGCCCAACCCCAACTGGGCACCTACCTTAGCCCCAAAGGCGGACAACAGGATTCCGTGGCGGAAGTAGCCGGTGGAGATCACCAGCCCGTCGCGCACCTTGCCAAGGTAGGGCAGATCATCTGGTGTGCCGGGCCGGGCGCCGACGATGGCTTCGATGAACTCGCAATCCTCTAGCCCAGGAACCACGCGGATGGCGTCTCGAAGAAGCGTGTGCACACCGTCTACAGAAGGACCTTTGCGGTTGTCTTCGCGGCTGGTTGCACCGACGGCGATGGTGCCATCGGTGCGGGGGATGACATAAACCGGCCGGTCCTCCACGAATGCGCGCACCACTCGGGTAAGCGGTTCGCCACTGGTGTGCACCAGCGCGTCTGGGACCCGCAGCCGCAGCATGTCACCGTACACCGGCCGTAGCGCTAGGGGATTGACACCCTCGAACCAGCCGTCTACGTCCTTGGCACCTAGCCCGTTGCAGAGATAGACCGTGTCGCCGGTGGCCACTCGGCCATCGGTGAGCTGTACATCGTGCCCGTTGATGCGCGTTGCGGCCGTCGCCACGAAGCGAACTCCGGCTTGCTGCAGGTAGTCCAACAGGCACGCGCTGAACATGCGCGGGTTGATCTGATGGTCGCCCGGGATTTCCACTGCCGCCGCCAACTGGGGGCTTAGCCCCTGCTCTAGCCTTCGGGCTTGCCGTAGTGTCAGCGCCTGGGCATCCATACCGTGTCTTTGCTGCAGCGCCAGCAACTCGCGGATGTGCACGCCATCGGCGCGGTCGGCACCCACCACCAGGGTGGATTCACTGCGGTGCCCGGTCGGTGCGGTAGTTTTCTTACCTAACCTGGCCAGCAGGTTGGGGAACATCTCGCCCGAAGCCACCATCAGCGGGTACAGCGGCTCTTGCCGGTATTGCACCTCCGCAACCGGCGCCAGCATGCCACCGGCCACGAACGTGGCACCGCTAATGGGCTGGGGATCGACCACGACGATTCCTTGTGGGGATACGCCCGCTTCCACCAATTCGAATGCCGTGGCCAGCCCGATGATTCCCGCGCCAATGATGGCGTGCTCCGCGCGTAGCTTCTGACTATCGGGGTGGTTGCCCGGGCTGAGAACAGTGTTATTCATGTGAACCGATTGCTGCATTCCCGTTCACCCGATCGAAAGCTTGCACAACCGTGGTCGCCAAGGTAGTCGGATCATCGGAGTCCATGAAGGCACGCACAATCGCCACACCAGACACACCGGTTTGGGCCAGTGCTGCGGCATCGATGGCCTGTACATCGCCGATTGCCACGACCGGAACGGCCGAGGCCGCCACGAGTGGGGGATAGCCTTCCAACCCCAGCGGAGTGCGGCCGGAGATTTTCGTCGGGGTGGGGCGGAACGGACCGGCACCGATGTAGTCGATCACATCTGCGTACTCGTTAGCGTCCTGCACTAGCTCTAGGGTTCCGGTGGTCAGCCCGATGATCGCATCCTCGCCAAGAATCTGCCGCGCCAGGTGCGGGGTCAAGTCGTCTTGGCCGATGTGTACGCCGTGGATGTGGTGATCATCCATTAGGGCGGCCGCTACATCCACTCGGTCATCGATAAGCACCTTCGTTGCCGGATTGGCTTCCTCGACTGCCGCGGCAACGTCGATAGCTAGGGCGGTCAGATCGCGCACGCTGATGGGCTTGCTGCGAACTTGAATCACGCCCGCACCACCGGCGGCCGCTGCTGCGGCAACCTGGACGACCTTTTCCTGCGGTGCTCCCGTAACGTGGTAGCACCGCAGATCCAGGTGGCTACCCTGCGCAGCAGGGCGAGGCTTAGCGCTCACTGGGAATCGTTGCTTCCTTCTCCAGATCCTCGGCCACTTCCTTGGCCTCATTGCGGTCTAGATACAGCTTGGATCCCGCAAGGCGGAACTCCTCGGCCATTTCTTCTTCGCCTTCGGTATTAGTGACGCGTTCTTCGTCTACACTCTGGCGACCGAAGCCTGGCAAGCCGAGGTCCTTGACTAGCGTTTGCTTCTGGTCGGTGGCCAGAGCCTCATCGATCTTGTCACCGAATGCGTCGCGGATGTCCTGGCTGATCCGCATGGAGCAGAACTTAGGTCCACACATCGAGCAGAAGTGAGCGGTCTTTGCCGGCTCCGCAGGCAGAGTTTCGTCGTGGTAGGATTGGGCAGTATCCGGGTCTAGGGACAGGGCAAATTGATCGTGCCAGCGGAACTCGAAGCGCGCCTTGCTCATCGCATCGTCCCACTCGTGGGCGCCAGGGTGGCCCTTGGCGACGTCGGCGGCGTGGGCGGAGACCTTGTAGGTAATTACACCGGTCTTCACGTCGTCCTTGTTCGGCAGGCCAAGGTGCTCCTTCGGGGTGACGTAGCACAGCATTGCGGTACCTCCCATGGCGATATTGGCCGCACCGATGGCGGAGGTAATGTGGTCGTAGCCAGGCGCAATATCGGTGACCAGCGGTCCCAGGGTATAAAACGGTGCGCCGCCGCACCATTCCTGCTCTTTTTCATTGTTAACCTGCACCATGTTAAGCGGCACGTGGCCTGGGCCTTCGACCATGACCTGAACGTCGTACTCCCAGGCGCGGTGGGTTAGCTCGCCGATGGTCTTCAGCTCAGCGAACTGGGCTGCGTCGTTGGCATCGGCGATGGAGCCTGGGCGCAGGCCGTCGCCCAGAGAGAACGCAACGTCGTACTTGGCGAAGATCTCGCACAGCTCGTCGAAGTTCTCGTACAGGAAGGACTCCTTGTGATGAGCCAAGCACCAGCCGGCCATGATGGAACCGCCGCGGGAAACGATGCCGGTTACGCGCTTGGTGGTCAGCGGCACGAAGGGCAGGCGTACGCCGGCGTGGATCGTCATGTAGTCCACACCTTGTTCGCATTGTTCGATCACGGTATCGCGGTAGATTTCCCAGGTCAGGTTCTCGGCCACGCCGTCGACTTTCTCGAGTGCCTGGTAAATCGGCACGGTACCGATCGGTACCGGGGAGTTGCGCATGATCCACTCGCGAGTGGTGTGAATGTCGTTACCGGTGGATAGGTCCATTACGGTGTCTGCACCCCAGCGGGTGGCCCAGCGCAGCTTGTCTACCTCTTCGCGGATGGACGAGGTCACCGCGGAGTTACCGATATTGGCGTTGATCTTCGTATTGAAGGCATTGCCGATGATCATCGGCTCAGATTCCGGGTGGTTGATGTTGTTCGGGATGATCGCCTTGCCGGAGGCAACCTGCTCGCGCACTTTTTCTACGTCGCAGTGTTCGCGCAGTGCGACGTATTCCATCTCCGGGGTGATAATACCCTGGCGGGCGTAGTGCATCTGGGTTACGCGCTTGCCCTCCTTGGCCCGCAGCGTCTGGCGGCTAGCGCCTTTCCATTCGTCACTGGCCTCGCCACGTTTGAGGGCGCGGTTACCGTCATCCAACAGGTTGCGGCGCCTGCCCTCGTAGGCTTCTACATCACCGCGGGCTTCGATCCACTCACTGCGCAAAGCCTCCAGGCCCTCGGTCGGTTCGGCCCAGGGGCCGCGAGTGCGGTAGAGCTTCTGCGGTGGATTCGGGCCCGTTGGGGAATCGTCCAGCTGAACTTCGGTTTCCGGCACCTGTAGGGTGAAGGTCTTGCCGAAGGAATCCACCTGCTTTTCGATGGGGGCGAAGCTGTGCTTCGGGTGGATTTCCGCACCATAGTCGTCATTCGGGATGGTAGTGCGGGTGTGCTGTGTAGACGGATCCGTCATAAAAGTCTCTCCTCATTCTTCCTTCGCTGGTTCTAACCAGGCAGGTTCTAGCGGTACTCGCGCGGGGATTACAGCGCGATCTCAGCTCGATACCTCGAGCGCCCGTGTTCGGTTGCACTTCCTACTGTAACGCACAGCACCCGCGTGTTAAGTCCTAGGGCGGACGGTTGATTGGACAGCCTCAATGAGCAAAGTAGAAAAGCGGTAAACAACTACAGAGAGTCACTCGGTGGGATGGCTGGGGCACGGGTTAGACTTAGCAGCATGATTGATCAGAAGCTCCTAGAGATCCTCGCGTGCCCGATCGACAAGCAACCGCTGGAGGATCACGGCGACTATTTGGTTAACCCCAGGCTGAACAAGGCCTATCCGGTGCAGGACGGCATTCCGGTCCTGCTGGTGGACGAGGCTAAGGACTGGCCCATTGGGTCCAAGTAACTAAAGCCACACGCTCTGGAAAAGCAGACACTTAGATAATTAGGAAACAGGGGAGCACCTACGTATGACTAACAACACGAACATTGTTGACGAACTGGAATGGCGCGGGCTCATTAACCAGTCCACGGATTTGGAGGCTTTGAAAGAGGCCACAGAGAACCCGATCAGCTTGTACTGCGGTTTCGATCCGACGGGCAGCTCGCTGCACGCTGGGCACCTAGTACCACTGATTATGCTGAAACGCTTTCAGCAATTCGGCCACCGTCCAATCGCGCTGGCCGGCGGTGCGACGGGAATGATTGGTGACCCACGTGATGTCGGGGAGCGTTCTATGCTCACGGAAGAGCAGATCGCAGAGAATATGCAGATGATCAAGACCCAACTTGAATCTTTCGTGGACTTCACCGATGAGAGTGACGTTGCAAGCCCAGCGGTGATGGTGAACAACGCGGACTGGATTAGCCAGATCAACGTCATCGAGTACCTGCGCGATATCGGTAAGAATTTCTCGCTGAATACCATGCTGGACCGCGATACGGTTAAGCGCCGCTTGGAGTCCGATGGCATTTCCTACACTGAGTTTTCCTACATGCTGCTGCAGGCTAACGACTTTGTGCACCTGCACAATGAGTACGACTGTGTCCTGCAGATTGGCGGTGGCGACCAGTGGGGCAACATCGTTTCCGGTGTGGATCTGAACCGGCGCGTGAATGGTGCGAAAGTCCACGGCCTGACGGTACCGCTGGTGACGGATGCCGAGGGTAATAAGTTCGGCAAATCCACCGGCGGCGGCAAGCTATGGTTGGATCCGCAGCTGACCAGCCCATACTCCTGGTACCAGTACTTTATTAATGCTGGAGACGCGGTGGTTATCGATTACCTGCGTTGGTTTACATTCTTGACTCAGGAGGAGATCGCGGATCTGGAGCGCAAGGTAGAGGAGGAACCCTACAAGCGTGAGGCGCAGCGAGTGTTGGCGCGAGAAATGACCACACTGGTCCACGGCGCACAAGCCACCGAAGCAGTGGAGCTGGCCTCTCAAGCTTTGTTCGGTAAGGCGGGGTTACAGGATTTGGACGAGGCCACCCTGTCTTCTGCATTGCAGGAGACCGAGGTAGCGGAAGTCAGCTCGGATGCCACGATCCTGGATCTATTGGTAGGTGCGGGATTGGAGAAATCGAAGGGTGCCGCGCGCCGCACTGTGGGTGAAGGCGGTGCATACGTGAATAACCAGCGCATCGAGGACATCGAATGGTCTCCGTCTTCCCAAGACCTCCTGCATGGCTCGTGGCTGGTATTGCGCAAGGGCAAGAAGCGCTTCGCTGGGGCACGGGTTGCGAATCCTTCCTAATGCCGTCACGCTTCGTGTCAATAAGGTAGCTACATGATCCCTTGGTAACGGTTATTGGCCATTTACCAGGGGATTTGTGTGTTTCTAGGTGGGGGTGTAGCTTTATCGAAGTCGCCGCGAGGTAGCCGGGAGGTTACTTTTGAGCGAATTTTGTGCGGACTTGGTTCGATGATTTGACTTGGTTCATTTGGTTGAGTAAGTTTGTACGGGCCGCCATCGAGAGGTTAACGGTAGGTTAATTTTTTGTGGTGTGCGGATGATGTTTGAGAACTCAATAGTGTGCCAATGTACTTTTTATTTTTTGTGTGCATGGTTGTGTGTTGATTGGTTTGTCTGCCAGCAGGCTTAGTGGTTTGTTGGTTGGTGTGTGCCGGTTGGGTATGTGGAACACGTACCCTTTTTGAATGCTGTTTGGTGTTTCGGCTGCATTGAGATGGATTGGTTGGCATGTGATTGTGTTCAACTTTTTTGGTTTCCTTATTTTTGACCCCGTCGGGTTGAGGGAACTGTATTTTTTCTTTGTAGTAATTTTTTGGACGCCAGCACAGGCTTTTGTGGTTTGTGGTGGTTTGTTTGTTTGTTGGGTTTCGGGCTTTTCACGGCCTGTTTCGGATTTTTGTTCTGAAATTTTTTTGTGGAGAGTTTGATCCTGGCTCAGGACGAACGCTGGCGGCGTGCTTAACACATGCAAGTCGAACGGAAAGGCCCTGCTTGCAGGGTACTCGAGTGGCGAACGGGTGAGTAACACG